>JAIRJR010000246.1 GCA_031260575.1 Tannerella sp. | reverse complement strand
GATTTCCCTCAATTATTGTCGCTTGTCGCTGAAGAAGCGCCGGATATGCGTATCCGTTTTATAACCTCCCACCCGAAGGATATGAGCGACGAAACGCTCAATAACATGGCATCCCACCCGAATATTTGCAAACACATTCATTTACCTGCGCAGTCGGGTAGCACGCGGATTTTGGAAATCATGAACCGGAAATATACGCGCGAATGGTATTTGGAACGTATTGCTGCAATCCGCCGGATCTTACCGGATTGCGCGATTTCATCGGATTTGTTTTGCGGGTTTCATTCCGAGACCGAAGATGACTACCGGGCTACATTGTCATTGATGCGTGAAGTCGGTTTTGATTCTGCTTTTTTATTCAAATATTCGGAACGACCCGGAACGTATGCTGCCCGGCATCTTTCGGACGATGTGCCTGAAACAGAAAAGATAAGACGACTTCAAGGAATGATTGATTTGCAGAACCGGCTTTCGGAAGAAAGCAACCGTCGCGACATCGGAAAAACTGTGGAGGTGCTCGTTGAAGGATTTTCGAAGCGATCACGCGACCGCTTGTTTGGCCGTACCGGACAAAATAAAGTGGTTATCTTCGACAAACAAGACGCTCGCATAGGCCAACTTGTTCATGTCAAGATTGAAGATACCACTTCGGCGACACTTTTGGGAAGCATCATTTGATTCAAGGAGTCAAAGATTCAAGGATTCGAAGTCAGTTCGAGGCTGTGATCTTCTTGCGCAACTCAAAATCGCGTCCCAAATATTTTTCACGTACGATTTCATTATCGGCTAATTCTTCGGCTGTGCCTTGAAACAATACTTTCCCTTCAAACAACAGATAAGCCCGATCAGTAATGCTTAACGTTTCGTGTACATTATGGTCGGTAATTAAAATACCGATATTCTTGTGTTTTAATTGCGCCACAATCGATTGGATATCTTGAACGGCTATCGGGTCGACACCTGCGAAAGGCTCGTCGAGCATAATAAATTTGGGACTAATCGCAAGACAACGGGCAATCTCCGACCGGCGGCGTTCGCCTCCCGATAAACGGTCGCCAATATTTTTTCTTACTTTTTGAAGCCCCAATTCACTTATCAGGCTTTCTAACTTTTCTTTCCGGTACGCTTTCGATGTGTCGGTCATCTCCAATACCGAACGCAGATTATCCTCGACCGTCATTTTTCGGAAAATCGAAGCCTCCTGCGCCAAATAACCGATTCCCAACCTTGCACGCCGGTATACAGGATAGTCGGTGATATCCATGTCATTGAGGAATATTTCCCCTTCATTGGGCTTTACCAATCCCACCGTCATATAAAATGTGGTTGTCTTACCTGCTCCGTTCGGGCCGAGTAAACCCACGATTTCACCTTGTTTCACCTGAATGGAAACATGGTTCACAACCGTACGCGCCCGGTATTTCTTTACCAAATCCTTTGTCCGGAGCACCATTTGTTGTTCGTTTTGCATTTTCTTAACGTTATTTGATGCAAAGGTATTATTTTTTTAATAACTTTGCATAATGAGTAGTTGGATTATCCTGATTTCGATTGGCGCCTATTTCGGTTTGCTTCTCGTTATATCCCGGATTACCGGAAAAAAACATTCCGATAATGATTCTTTCTTTCTGGCTAACCGCAAATCACCCTGGTATATTGTAGCGTTTGGCATGGTTGGGGCTTCTCTGTCGGGCGTCACCTTTGTTTCTGTACCCGGCCTTGTGCGACAGATAGATATGACATATATGCAGATGGTGTTCGGGTTCTTTTTCGGCTACATCGTGGTGGCGAAAATCCTGCTTCCTGTCTACTACCGTCAAAACCTCATTTCAATTTATTCGTATTTGGAAAAAAGGATTGGTAAGTACGGATACAAAACCGGAGCGTCATTTTTTCTTTTATCGAAATTGGTAGGCGCCGCTTCACGCCTGTATTTAGTCGTTTGGATACTGCAAACGTATGTTTTTGACCAATGGCGTATTCCTTTCGCAGTGACTGTGGTTATCAGTGTGTTGCTCATCTGGTTGTATACTTATCGAAGTGGGATCAAAACCGTCGTTTGGACAGATCTCTTGCAGACTTTTTGTTTGATCGGAACGTTGTTTGCGATTCTATGGCAAATGAAGAATTTGATGGGATTGGAGATTTCCGGTATGATACAAACCATTTCCCAAAGTCAGCATTTCCGCATTTTTGAGTGGAACGACTGGATTAGTAAGCAACATTTTGTCAAACAGTTTTTGAGCGGTGTTTTTATAACCATAGTGATGACCGGGTTAGACCAGGATATGATGCAGAAAAATCTCTCTTGCCGTAATCTCAAAGATGCTCAAAAAAACATGTATTGGTATGGAATTGCCTTCACGCCAATCAATTTTCTTTTTCTTTGTCTCGGCGTATTATTGGTTGTATTTGCTTCACAAATCCAAATCGAATTGCCGACTTCGGGCGATGATATTTTACCCATGCTTTGCACTTCAGGTTTATGGGGACATTCCATCGTTGTCCTGTTTACGATCGGAATCATTGCAGCCTCTTTGAGTAGCGCCGATTCGGCGTTGATCGCATTGACGACTTCTTTTTGTGTGGATTTTCTACAAACCGGAAAAGAAAATACAACGAAAGCAAAAAAGATACGCATGAATGTGCATGTCTTTATGTCGGTGTTATTTATATTGACCATTTTGATTTTTCATTCCCTTAACAGCCGGAGCTTGATCGATGCAATTTATACCATTGCCTCCTATACCTATGGACCTCTATTGGGATTGTTTGCCTTCGGCATATTTACCAAACGGCGCACCAAAGACCATCTGACGCCTTTTATTTGCATCGCTTCGCCTGTCATCTGTTTTTTGATCAATCATTATATTTACCGGCTTACAGGATATTTATTCGGTTACGAGCTATTGATATTAAACGGAATGATTACTTTTGCAGGGTTATTTGTTTGCAAAGCAAAAAAATAAGTAAATAAATTATATATGGGAATTTTAAATGCCGAATTTGTGATCAGCAACACCGACGTAGCGAAATGTCCGTCGGGAGGCTTGCCCGAATATGCGTTTATTGGACGGTCGAATGTGGGAAAGTCGTCTTTAATCAACATGCTGACCGGCAAGAAAAACCTTGCAAAAACCTCGCAGAAACCCGGCAAAACACAACTAATCAACCATTTTATCATCAATGACGAATGGTATTTGGTTGACCTTCCGGGTTATGGTTTTGCACAAAAAGGGAGAGAGGGACGTGAACGAATACGGACAATCATCGAGGATTATATCCTTGAACGAAGTGAATTGACCAATCTGTTTGTATTGATTGACTGTCGGCACGAACCACAAATGATTGATTTGGAATTTATGGAATGGTTGGGTGAAAATGCCATCCCTTTTGCAATGATCTTTACCAAAACCGACAAAATCAGTAAAGGGAAGTTGCAGGAAAACATACAGTCTTATGCCACAAAAATGTTGGAAGAATGGGAAGAACTCCCTCCCATATTAACCTCTTCGGCGGAAAAAAAGGACGGGAGAGAGGAGATTATCGGGTTCATTGAAGCGATAAATAAGGAACTGTCACGCAAGTAAATCTACCTTCAAGGGCGTTTTCAGTACTTTCTTCTCTTTGGAGTCGAACAAGGGGTATACGCATCGTGATAATGAACAATTATTTGATGGTGTGCGGCGGCCTCATTGAGTAAGCGGATTTTTTCAAAATAGGATGTGAGAGGCCAAATATCGTATGCCGAAATCCATAACGGTAAGAGATGGGCGGCAGTCGGGATTACATCGCCGGCAAAAACATATTTTTCGTTATCCGTCTGAACATAAGGCACAATTTGTCCGGTAGTATGTCCTTCATAGATTCGGAGTTGTACATCATTGCATAGATCCGTATCCGAACCGATCAGATGCAGTTTGCCGGATTTTTCGATGATATCCATATTTTCAGCAAAAAACGAACCGGATTCTAAAGGATTGGGGTTCAACGAACTTTCCCATTGAGAACGGCTGACCCAACAAGTTGCTTCCGGGAAAGCAGGTACGATCGTATCATGATGAAACCTTGTCGTACCGCCGCAATGGTCGAAATGAAGGTGGGTCAAGACGATATCCGTTACTTGTTCCGGTTGAATCCCTCGCTTACATAGCGCCTCTCCTATTTCTGCCAAATCAAAAAAACCGTAAGTGGTAGATTTGAGTTTCTGCAGATGCTTGCTTCCGACTCCGGTATCGATCAGGATGATACGACCGCATCCTGTCATAATCAATCCGATACGCATTGCCAGCACACATCGATTTTGACTGTCACACGGGTAACGTCTGCGCCAAGCTGACTGCGGAATTACACCAAACATGGCGCCCCCGTCAGCATAAAAAAAACCCGTTTCAATTAATTCGATAGTCGTCCCGGTCATAATTTTGCTTTTCAAAACACAAAAGTAGAAATAATATTCGTATTTTTGCATCATGCTTGTCGCTCAACAAAAAAGAAAAGAGAATATCGTTGAATACCTGCTTTATATGTGGCAGGTGGAAGACTTGATTCGCGCCGGTCGTTTCGACCTTGAACTACTTGTCGGTCAATATGACCAACCGGAAGAAGTCAAAAAGCAGATCCGGCAATGGTATGTCGAATTGATCGAAATGATGTATAACGAGGGCGTAATGGAAAGCGGGCATATCCAACTGAACCAAAATATAATCAGCTCGCTTACGGATTACCATATCCGTCTTTTAAAAGAGCCGGGAGAAACCGTCTACAAAGCGCTATATTACAAAACGCTACCCTTCATTGTCCAATTGCGTTCCAAATCGGGAGGAGTAAAAGTACCGGAACTCGAAACTTGTTTTATTGCCCTGTACGGTTATTTGCTTCTCCGGTTTCAAAAAAAAGAGATCCGGTCTGAAACCATCGAAGCAGTGAAGCAGATCAATACATTTTTATCTTATTTGGCAGAGAAATATAAAGATGATACCGAATAAAAACATTTTGGTAACAGGCGCCAACGGACAATTGGGTTATTCGATACAGAAAATAATGCCCAAGTACAATGAATGGACGTTTTATTTGACGGATGTGGATACATTAGATGTGGGTAACAAAAGGCAACTGACTGATTTTGTTCGTCTAAACGGTATCGGGACGATCCTGAACTGTGCCGCTTATACGGCTGTCGACAAAGCGGAAGACGACCGTGAGCGCTGCATGCGTATCAATCGCGACGCTACAAGGAATATCGGAGAAGTTGCATCTGCGTATGGAATAAACGTTATCCATATTTCGACCGACTATGTATTTAACGGTTCAGCAACAAGCCCTTATCGTGAAGACGACCCAACCGATCCCCAATCATTCTACGGACTGAGTAAATGGGAAGGCGAACTTGCCTTGCTGAAAGTATGCCCTGATGCGGTGATTATCCGTACAGCTTGGTTGTATTCCGAATTTGGTTCGAACTTTGTCCGGACGATGCTTCGCTTAGGCAAAGAGCGGTCAGAGATCAAGGTAGTGAACGACCAAACAGGCACGCCTACTTATGCGGAAGATTTGGCGGCGGCGATGATGGCGGTGGCCGGACTTCAGCCGTTTGTCACGGGAATTTTCCATTTTTCGAACGAAGGAATATGCACCTGGTATGATTTTGCAGTTAAAATTATGGAGTTGGCAAATCTTGACTGCCGGGTATTTCCCATTCAAACTTATGAATATCCCACACGGGCTATCCGTCCGGCATATAGTGTGTTGGATAAAAAAAAGATCAAACAGGCATGTAACCTTTCCATTCCCCAATGGGAGGAAAGTCTGAAAAAATGTCTCATGAATAACCCTAATATAAAATAATTAATTATTGTAAAGTATGAAAAAAAGTATGTTGTTATTGAGCCTGTTGACACTGGCATGGATGTCGTGCGAAGGCCCGATGGGCCCTCCCGGAGAGCCCGGGGAAGGAGTACTCTGGAAAATTTATAATTATAAGGTGTACGACAAGGATTGGAAGTTGGTTGGGCGCCCGGGCGCTCTGGGTTCTTATTTTATGTTTGAATTTAAAGAACCTGAACTGACCAACTTTGTGTGCGAAAAAGGCAATGTGTTTGGATACAGGTGGTTGGATCAAAATACCCAGACACCTCTCGGGCAGGTCGTAGTCGTTGGAGAAAGTGATAATCAGGGAAATGAATTTCTATTTACTGAAGTCTATTCGTTTAGTTTCAGGCCCGGTTATATAACTTTTTATATCGATTATAGCGATTTTGCGACAGACATCCGTCCCGGAACGTGTGATTTTAGAATTGTACTGAATTATTAAAAAATGAAAGACGAACAATTTGAGTTGATAGCCAAGACATTGTATGGATTGGAAGATGTCTTGGCAGAGGAACTGACTGCCTTACAGGCAAGCGATGTACAAATCGGACGCAGAATGGTTTCTTTCAAGGGAGACAAGGCGATGATGTACAAAGCCAATCTGCATTGCAGGACTGCGCTCCGAATCTTAAAACCTTTGTATCATTTCAGGGCTGAAGATGCCGAAACGGTTTATACGGAAGTCAAGAAAGTTGAGTGGGATCGCTATTTTAATTCGAATCATACGTTTGCAGTAGATGCCGTGATTCATTCCGAATCATTCAATCACTCTAAATTTGTGGCATACCGGACGAAAGATGCGATTGCCGATTACTTCAACGAAAAATTCGATAAAAGGCCTTCCGTCAGGCTTAACCGGCCTGACATGTATATCCACATCCATATTTCGCATCAGGATTGTACCGTTTCATTGGACAGTTCCGGCGAAAGCCTGCATAAACGCGGATATCGCATTGAGCAGGGCGAAGCGCCTCTGAACGAAGTGCTCGCCGCCGGTATGATACTCAAAACCGGCTGGCGGGGTGAATCCAACTTTGTCGACCCGATGTGCGGTTCGGGTACCTTGCTGATCGAAGCGGCAATGATTGCACTGAACATACCACCGGGTCTTTTCCGTCAAACATTCGCGTTTGAACGCTGGCCGGATTTCGACTTGGATTTATTTGAAGAAATTTGCCGGGACGAATCGGGAGAACACGAATTTACGTTCAAATGTTATGGTTCGGATATTTCACCCAAAGCAATCGGGATTGCCGGCAAAAATATCCAAAATGCAGGTTTATCGCGATATATCGAACTGACAACGATTCCTTTACAGCAATATGCCGATGCACCGGAAACCGGTATTCTTGTGACAAATCCGCCATACGGAGAACGAATTTCGGATAGTGATATTACCAATTTATATGCGATGATCGGCGAGCGGTTGAAACATGTTTTTACGGGGTATCAAGCATGGATTCTCAGTTATAAAGAGGAATGTTTCAATCACATCGCCTTGCGCCCAAGTAAGAAAATCAAATTGATGAACGGTTCGTTGAACTGCGAATACCGTTGTTATGAATTGTTTAAAGGGAAAAACAAGGAGTATAAAACAGAATTAAGAAACGACAGACCGAAGCATGAGCGAGAACAAAGCCGAACTTATTCGGGCTTTGCCAAGCGGGAAGGAGGAAAACCAAAAGTAAACAGAAATGAGCAAAGAGGCAATTTGCGAACCAAGCCGGGTGGGGACAAAATCTTTTTACGAAATGAAAAAATAGAAAAAGGTGAAAGAAAAAAGGAAAGTAAACGATGAATATATTATTATTGGGATCGGGAGGACGTGAACATGCCTTGGCATGGAAAATAGCCCAAAGTCCGAAAATCAACAAACTGTACGTTGCGCCGGGAAATGCCGGCACTGCCACATCAGGCATAAACGTATCAATTGGCGTAAATGACTTTCAGAAAATAAAGGATTTCGTCTTGGCTAACCGGATAGATATGGTGGTGGTCGGGCCGGAAGAGCCATTGGTGAACGGTATATACGATTTTTTCCGGCAAGACCCGCATTTGTCGGCTATTCCTGTAATCGGCCCAAGCCGGACAGGCGCCCATCTGGAAGGGAGCAAGGATTTTGCCAAATCTTTTATGAAGCGCCATGACATCCCAACAGCCAAATATTTAAGTGTCGCGGCGGGAAATGTACAGGAAGGTTTTGCCTTCCTCGACGCTTTACAGCCTCCGTATGTATTGAAAGCCGACGGGCTTGCGGGAGGCAAAGGCGTTTTAATCATTGACGATCTCGAAGAATCGAAAACCAAATTACAGGAGATGTTGCAAGGAATGTTCGGGGCTGCCGGAAAAACGGTTGTTATCGAAGAATTTCTTGCCGGAATCGAATGTTCTGTTTTTGTCGTTACCGATGGAACAGATTATAAAATATTGCCCGTAGCCAAAGACTATAAAAGGATTGGTGAAGGCGATACGGGGTTGAATACCGGAGGTATGGGAGCGGTTTCGCCGGTACCGTTTGCCGATGAGCAGTTTATGAGAAAGGTTGAAGCGCGGATCATCCGGCCAACCATCGCCGGATTGAATTCAGAACAAATAGATTATAAGGGATTTATCTTTCTCGGTTTAATCAATGTCGGAGGCGAACCCAAGGTGATCGAATACAATTGCCGCTTGGGCGACCCGGAAACTGAAGTCGTAATGCTACGTATCCAAAGTGATTTTGTGGAATTATTAGAAGGTGTGGCTCAGGGCAATCTGTCTTCCCGCATATTATTGGAAGATCCCCGAATGGCTGTGACTGTGATGCTGGTCAGTGGTGGATATCCGGAATCGTTTGAGAAAGGGAAAGTGATTTCCAATCTCGACCACATTTCGGATACAATTGTTTTTCACGCAGGTACAACTGAAAAAGAAGGACAAGTTCTCTCATCGGGCGGACGAGTGATCGCGGTCAGCGCGTATGGGACAACCCGTGAAGAAGCTCAAAATAGAGCTTTTGCCACTGCTGAACGCATTCATTTCGAGAAAAAGTATTTCAGGCGCGATATCGGCTTGGATATTCAATCATTATAGCATTCAAAAATCCAAGATACTATTAATCAATTAATCATAACTCATAATTGAAAATGAGAGGGCATTCCGGTACTTATAAAAGTAAAAAAGGTTTGAGCATATCAAGCCTGCCGAATATGGTATTTACCTTTTTAGTATGTTTAATGTGTTGGTATGTCGGATATGATTTACGTATTGGTTTTCCGGTAACAGGCAGCGACAGCACTTCGCTTATATGGGATGTTTTTTGTGGATTTTTGACAGACCGGAATTTCGTCTATCTCGCAGGTTTTTCCCTTTTATTATTGTCGGCTTCTTTCATTCAGCGGATTCATTTCATTTTTATGATTGTTCAAGGGAAAACAACACTCCCTTTCCTTTTATTTTTTTTACTGAACAGTGCGAATCCGGATTTCTATCCCATCCATCCCGGCTCGATTGCCATATTCTTGTTGATTTTTGCGATTTTCGAACTGTTCGGTTCATACCAGAATCCTTCTTCGACAGGCAGGATATTTAATTTGATGGTTTCGATTGGTGTGGGTAGCCTAATCTGGCCTCATCTCCTTTTGTTTATACCGGTATTTTTGATTGGGATGTATCAATTCCGGATCCTAAACACCCGCACTTTCTTTGCAGGCATTCTTGGTCTTCTTACTGTATTTTGGTTTGTTCTGGGTTGGTGTGTTTGGAAATCAGATTTTACGGTTTTCACAAACCTTGCCCAATGCCTATCAGAAATACATATCGTATTTACCAATGAATCCCGGCTGAGCGTATGGTTGAAGCCGCTTTTCTTTTTCTTTTTGATGATTGTCCTTTTGTTTCATATTTCTACGCAAGAGTCTGAAAGAACGATCCGTACCCGGCATTTTCTTACCTTTATATTCATGTTGGGTTTTTACTCATTTATTCTTTCATTATTGTATGCACCGGTGTTTGTTGACTTCGAGTATTTATTCTATCTTTCGGTTTCGATTATTGCTTCATGTTCGCTTTCGGGGAATGGAATCAGATCCTACCTGTTTTATTATCTTTTGATAACCTTATTAATAGGTGCATACATTTTGAAATTATGGATTTTTTGATTGATTACGGTTACATAGGTGTTTTTATCGCTGCATTTTTAGCGGCAACAGTTCTTCCTTTGAGTTCGGAAGCTGTTCTCGCAGGCATATTGCTTGCCGGAGCATCCTATTGGCCTTGCATGATTGCTGCTACACTTGGTAATTTCCTGGGGGCAATGACCTGTTACTGGGTGGGTTTGATCGGGAAAATCGAATGGATCGAAAAATACTTGAAAATAAATATGGACAAGTTGCTTAATATACAGAATTGGCTCAAAGGAAAAGGGGCATGGATCGGTTTTTTTGCTTTCCTTCCGTTAGTCGGCGATTTTATTGTTGTCGGGTTAGGTTTGATGAGGGCCAATCTTTGGATTACCGCGATTTCCGTATTATTGGGAAAATCCGTTCGCTACTGGCTTTGGATAGAGTTGGTATTCAAAGCAAAAGGTGCATTTTAGACCCACTACAACACTTCAAACCGATATTCCTCCGAGATAAGCCACTCGATGGCCTGCGGCAATGCCTCTTCGATCCGGCCTTTCGCTTTGAGGGAGTCGTGGAAAACAATGATCGAGCCGTTTCGCGTATATCTTCTGACCACATTGAGAACGCCTTTAGCAGTCATGTGCGGACTGTAATCCCTTGTCACCACATCCCACATGATAATCCGGTATGCTTGTTTCAAATGTTGCAATTGATGCAACCTCATATGTCCATGTGGAGGGCGAAACAAATCACTCTGAATCCATTCAGCCGCTTTTGTTACATTTTTCAGGTAGTTTTTCGACCTGTTGCAAACGCCTTGAATGTGGTTGAATGTATGATTACCTACCCTGTGGCCCCGCTCCAATATCATCCGGTAAATGTCCGGATATTTTCGCACATTATCTCCCACACAGAAAAAAGTGGCTTTTATGCGATACGCATCCAAAATATCCAATACCCAAGGTGTTAATTCGGGGATAGGGCCGTCGTCGAAAGTAAGATATACACATTTCTCCTTTGCAGGAATACGCCAAACGGTTTTGGGGAAAAGAATTCTATATAACCAAGGGGGTTGCTCAATGAACATAAAAAACTCTACTCTACACGCTAACTTATTGATTAGCCGGTTGCGTTCGATTCAAAAACATCATTCTGTAGGTGAAAAATTCATCACGGAAGGATTGCCCGAATTCCGGGTTATTTGCCGTACCAATCTGTATAATATACTGAATATGATATAGATATTCCTGCAATTCGCTCATCACTGTTGACATCAGTTCAGGCCTTAGACTATACACCCAGCGAATGCTGCGCATATAGAAATCGGCTACGCTATTGAGGATTTGTTCGCCTTTTTCTATTTCTCCGGCAGTCAGATAGGCATTCGCCAATATCAATGCGGTACGGTCTAAGGGGATATTTTCCCCGGGAAGCACTTGCATCGCTCTATCCAAGACGGTAACTGCTTTTTCGGTTTGTCCTTCATTCATCAAAGCAAGAGCCAGATCACCAAATAAAAGGTGACGGTAGCTTTTACACATGTTCATGACTTGTTCATCCAAATATACTCCCGGCCGATCCACGCCTCCCCATTTGAATTTATTCATCAAATTATCATACATTTTCTCCGTATCAATCGTACGTCTACCCTCACCGCTGTCTAAATCACGTCCGCCAAGGACGGGAGTAATCCTGAACGCCAAGCCGGTTCTCTGAAAAAACTTGTCCAGATTGACATACTGGCTGGGGTCGACTGTTGCGGCATAATATATGGGGCGTTTCCAGTTGTTTGTATGCAACATATCGAGAATGGTTACGGCTTCTTTGGGTATGAATGTTCGCCCGGATAAGTCAATGACCATTTCTTTTAAAAGCCGTGAAGTATCTGCCAAACTGATTGCATTATATCTCATTACAGCGGCTGAATCAACCGCAAACAGTAATTTTTCCGAAGGGAAATGGTCAAGGTTGCGCGGATATGTTGAATTAGGAATACGCTTTGTGCTCGGATCATTGCTCCGCAGGAATGTCAAAGCCGTTCCTAAATCCACGCCTTGAGGCATGCGGTTGATAATATATACCATATCCCGGGTTCCCTGCATGTATTCCGCTTTGGTCCAAGTGATGGGAAGCGGATCCGAATTGTATGCCTGCCGCTTCATCTGATCTGTATACCAGTCTGTCTGTAAATAGCTTGTATTGCAAACACGCACATCTGTACGGATACCTTCCACTTCCTGGGCATACCACAACGGGAATGTATCATTGTCGCCGTTCGTAAAGATAATCGCATTTTCATCGCACGACTCCAAATAATTGGATCCGAAATCGCGGGCAACGGTACGTCCTGAACGGTCATGATCGTCCCATGTCTGGGAAACCATTTGAATCGGCACCAATAAACACAGAACGGAAGCTAAAATTGCAGCCGTGGTTTCCGGCGTTTTAAGGTACTGTGTCAACCACCTAACCAGAATCGCCACGCCCAAGCCAACCCAAATACAATAAGCATAAAACGAACCTGCGTATGCATAATCGCGCTCTCTGGGTTGATAGGGCGTTTGATTCAAGTAGAGTACAATCGCTATACCGGTCATAAAGAAAAGGAAAAATGTAATCCAAAAACTTTGGATTCCTTTTCTGCCGTTGAATACCTGAAAGACAATTCCCAGAAGACCCAATAACAAGGGTAACATGTAAAATTTATTATGCCCTTTGTTGTTTACGATATCATAAGGCAAATTGTCCTGAGAGCCCAACCAAAATTCATCAATGAATTTGATCCCCGTGATGGCATTTCCGTTCAAGATGCCTCCATTGCCTTGAATATCATTTTGTCTGCCCGAAAAATTCCATAAGAAATAACGCCAATACATCCAATTCAATTGATATTGGAAAAAGAAATGAAGATTTTCTGCAAAGGTAGGTTTTACCACGCTTTTGATCTCACCGGGATAGTTAAAACGGACTGTTTCACCTTTGATGTTTACCCACGATTTATAAGCATCGATATGGCGTGGATCATTGCTGTATAATCTTGGAAATAACATCATGGTTTCTTCCACAAATTGTGGTTTCGGATTATAAGAAGATATAAAATAACGGTCTTTGTCATCCGGATTTTCCTTCAATATACGCCTCCAAACGGGGCTGCCATTTTTTATGGCAGCGTTCCAGCCTCCTTTTCCATCACTTTCGTATTTATACTCTGAAACGTATGTCTGTCCATAAATCAGCGGAGTAGCGCCATATTGTTCGCGTGCCAGATACGTGCGAAGCGTAAAGATATCGCTGGGCGAATTTTGATTCATAGGCGTATCAGCAGTCGCACGTATGAGAATCAATGCGTAGGTAGAGTAGCCAATTACAATGACAAATAACGATATAAGCGTCGTATTGAGCATCCTGACATTGATTTTCCGCATGACTGCTTTTGTAAAAAACAAACCTGTAACCATTGCAGCAACGATCAAAATTCCGATGTAATATCCATCACCGAAAAAAGGAATACCTGTCAATACGACAGAAAGGATAAAAGCAATTTTCATGCGGGTTTCATGTATTTCCTCACGCATTGTTTCCCAAATTGCCCAACCCAACACGATGGCAATCATAAACACATATACATAAACGCCTGAATTGTACGGCATACCCAACATGTTCACAAACAGAAGCTCAAATAATCCGCAAACCTCCACAAGCCCTTGTACGACACCATACATCATCACCACAATCACCACAAACGAAACAGCAATTGCCATCAATGTTCCTTTGGTCGTTGGGTTTGGAAATTTCTTATAATAATATACCAAGATAATCGCAGGGATACAAAGCAGATTCAACAAGTGGACCCCGATACTCAACCCCATTAAGTAGGCGATCAACACAATCCACCGGTCGGCATGCGGCTGATCCGCCATATCTTCCCATTTCAAAATCAGCCAGAATACCACCGCGGTAAACAGCGATGAAAAGGCATAAACTTCGCCTTCGACAGCGCTAAACCAAAATGTGTCGCTAAAAGTATAAACCAAAGCGCCGACAGCTCCACATCCCATGATGGTAATAAGTTGGGCTAAAGTCATTTCTTTCTTTTCATCCTGAACGACAATGCGACGTGCCAAATGGGTTACACTCCAGAATAAAAATAAGATGGTCAGCGCGCTAAACAACGACGACATGGCATTAACCATTACGGGTACCATAGCCGGTTCGGAGGCAAGGCGGGTAAACAAATTGCCTGTCAGCATAAAAAACGGAGCGCCGGGCGGATGCCCCACCTCCAACTTATAGGCGGAAAGAATAAACTCGCCGCAGTCCCACAGACTGGCTGATGATTCCATCGTTGAGAGATATGTAAAAGCGGCAATGACAAAGAGAAGCCACCCTAATACATTGTTTACTAATCTATAACGTTTCATAAAAAAAGTTTATGTGAACACATTCCGGTACAAAGGTAAAAAAACTATTATATAAAACGAATCACAGACTATAATATTGTTATTTCATTTTCTTTGCATATATTTGCATGGAATTTCTAAGAGATAACAATTTTCGCATGAAAAATTTATTTATATCTATGGCAATAACATGTACTATGGTGTGTTGCAATAATAAGCAAGACAATACGGAGAATTTCAACTATCATGTCGACCGTTTTGCCGATATCGAAATATTGCGTTACAGGGTTTCCGGTTTTGAGGCGCTTACTTTGCCGCAAAAACAACTTATTTATCATTTATCGGAAGCAGCATTGATGGGGCGTGATATCTTTTTTGATCAGAATAACCGTTACAACCTATCCATTCGGCGAGCTTTGGAAGCTGTTTATCTAAATTATAACGGCAATAAAGAGGATGTTGATTTTAAATCGCTTGAAATCTATCTGAAACGTGTCTGGTTTTCCAGCGGGATTCACCATCATTATGCCGAAGATAAGTTTGTACCGGGTTTCTCTTCCGACTTTTTCGTACAATGCATCCACCGGCTCGACCCGTCACTTCTACCTTTGCGTGAGGGACAAACGACAGACCAATGGCTTCAGGAAATCATACCGGTCATGTTTCGACCGGAAATCATGGCGAAACGGTCGGTTCAAAGCGGTGAACACGATTTGATTGCCCTTTCCGCCAATCATTATTACGGCGAAGGAGTAACCATGAAGGAGGTTGAAGAATTCTACGCCAAACTAAACGACCCAAAAGATCCCCGCCCTGTTTCACACGGTTTAAACAGCCGGTTAGTCAAGGAAGATAACCGGTTGGTAGAAAAAGTCTGGAAAGTAGGCGGATTGTATACCCATGCGATCGAAAAAATTGTGGTCGAGCTACAAAAAGCGATTTCTTTTGCAGAGAATGATGCACAAAAAGCAGTCATCGAAAAGTTGATCGCATATTATCAGACAGGCGATTTAAAAACATTTGACGCCTATTCCATTCTATGGCTTCAAGATACGGATTCCGAAGTAGATTTTGTCAATGGTTTTATTGAAACTTACGGCGATCCGTTAGGGCTAAAAGCAAGTTGGGAGTCGATCGTAAATTTTATCAATAACGAAGCCACACAGCGGACAAAAATCATCAGCGCTAATGCCCAATGGTTTGAAGACCACTCACCTACCGACAGCCGGTTCAGGAAGAAAGAAGTCGTGGGAGTCAGTGCAAAAGTAATAACCGTCGCAATGCTGGGAGGCGATTGCTATCCGGCTACGCCCATCGGTATTAATTTGCCCAACAGCAATTGGATACGGAAAGAATACGGCTCAAAATCCGTTACAATCGAGAACATTACCGAAGCCTACGATAAAGCATCCCAAGGCAATGGGTTCACGGAGGAATTTGTGTGGAGCGACCGCGAGCGCGAATTGATAACGCTCTATGGCTTTTTATCCGATAATTTACATACCGATTTACATGAATGTCTTGGGCATGGGTCAGGCCAAATCCTTCCGGACGTGAGTCCCGATGCACTGAAAGCCTACGGATCTGCACTGGAGGAAGCGCGAGCCGACTTGTTTGCGCTATATTATCTGGCTGATCCCAAGATGATCGAATTGGGGCTTTTGCCGGACGAAGAAGCTTACAAATCCGAATATTACAAATATATGATGAACGGGTTGATGACCCAATTGGTACGTATCGAACCCGGAAAAAATGTCGAACAAGCGCATATGCGCAACCGTCAATTGGTCGCAAGTTGGGTATTCGAAAAAGGAATTGCCGACAACGTGACTGAATTGAGGAAGCGCGAAGGTAAAACATACGTTGTGGTTAACGATTACAACAAACTACGCAGTTTGTTTGGCACATTATTATCCGAAGTACAACGAATCAAAAGTGAAGGAGATTTTGAAGCAGGCAAACAACTTGTCGAAACGTATGGCGTCAAAGTAAATCCTGCATTACATGCCGAAGTGCTGGAACGTTATAATTTGTTAAATCTGGCTCCATATAAAGGATTTGTCAATCCGGTGATGAAAGTGATTCAGAACAATGCAGGTGATGTATCTGACATTGTAATGGATTATTCGGAAAGTTATGTTGAACAGATGTTGCGTTACGGAAAGAATTATTCTTTCCTTCCGGCATATAATTAAGGTTAGGCGATGAGTTCGGGATTATATGATGCCAATAAGATACGGGATGCATTTACCCAATACCTAACGGAAAAAGCGCTTCGAAAATCAACCGTACGCTTTACGATTTTGGAGCATATCTGTCATTTTCGAGGGCATTTCGATGTGGAGATGATTTGGCGACGGATGGAAGATCACAATTTCCACGTCAGCCGGGCATCGATATACAATATCATTGATTTGCTGATGGATGCCGGCTTGGTGGTACGTCATTCGTTTTCTTCCCAACTTGTGCAGTATGAATTAAAAAATGTAGCCGCAACACATCATCATGCAGTTTGTGCGTATTGTTCTGCAGTCAAGGAATTTAAGAACGAAAAAATACCAAAAGAAATTGCCAATCTCAAAATCGCCAAGTTTACGCACGAGTATCATTCATTAACGATTTACGGTATGTGCTCGAAATGCAAATTCAGGTTGACGCTTCAGAAGAAGGCGAAATAAATTTCCGATTATCGTGTGGTTTATGTGATGGCGATGATTGAAATACCGGGGAGGGCTATCCTTGTGAAATGATTATAAGATAACAAGATACAATAATAACAGATGAAAATGGATGTATTATTAGGTTTACAATGGGGCGATGAGGGCAAAGGAAAAATCGTCGATGTATTAACACCTAAATATGATGTGATTACCAGGTTTCAGGGAGGGCCTAATGCCGGACACACCTTGCATTTTGGCGGAAAGAAGTTTGTCCTTCGTTCCATTCCATCCGGAATCTTTCAGGGAGATAAGATAAATATTATCGGTAACGGAGTGGTATTAGATCCGTTATTATTCATGGAAGAGACAGAAAGCCTGTTGAAAAGCGGGCATGACATTAAACAACGATTGTTTATTTCAAAAAAAGCGCATCTGATTTTGCCAACGCACCGGATGCTCGATGCAGCGAACGAAGCCTCCAAAGGAAGCGGCAAGTTAGGAACCACCGGTAAGGGTATCGGACCGGTGTATACCGACAAGGTTGGCCGCACAGGACTACGTGTCGGCGACTTATTTCATCATTTCGATTCAAAATATGTCGCAGCCAAAGCAAAACATGAAGTCATTTTGCGTGCCTTGAACTACGAGTATGACATTGCCGAACTTGAAACCCGCTGGTTTGAATCACTCGAATACCTCAAAACTTTCCGGTTGATTGATAGCGAACATATGGTCAACCACCTGATCAAGGAAGGGAAATCGGTATTGGCTGAAGGCGCACAGGGAACTATGCTCGATATTGATTTCGGTTCATATCCTTTTGTGACGTCATCCAACACAATTTGTGCAGGGTGTTGTTCGGGTTTGGGTGTTGCTCCGCGCTTGATCGGTGAAGTTTATGGTATCATGAAAGCCTATTGTACCCGTGTAGGAAGCGGCCCCTTCCCTACCGAATTGACCGGTCAAACAGGAGATACAATATGCGAACGGGGCAATGAGTTCGGCTCCGTGACCGGACGCCGCCGCCGTTGCGGTTGGATTGATTTGGTGGCGCTCCGGTATTCCATCATGCTCAATGGCGTTACCAAACTGATTATGATGAAAAGCGATGTCTTGGATCCATTCGAAATGATTAAAGCATGTGTCGCTTATCGCATTGACGGCAATGAAGTGACGGAATTCCCGTTCGATATAGCCGAAGTCTCTATTGAACCTGTTTATATAGAACTGCCCGGATGGCAGACCGACATGACAAAAATGCAAAGTGAAAATGAATTTCCGGAGGAATTTAATGCCTACCTGTCTTTTCTGGAAGAAGAATTAGACTTACAGATTCATATCGTATCGGTTGGGCCGGACAGGGAGCAGACGATTATGCGTTATTCGGAAGATTCTTGACCATTTCAGGTCAAAGCATTTCAGTCGGTTTTTCGTCAAAAAACAACTGTCTTTGTCGAAAACATCTTCAAGTAGACTGAATTTATTATAATTGGCAAGCTTTTTGCAAGTAGATATAGAATGAATAATTAAAAACAAAAGTATTATGGTCATGACATCAATGAATTTATATTGGATTATATTTATAGGTATAGCCTTGGCAAGCTGGTTGGTTTCAGCTTCGTTGAAATCCAAATTTAAAAAATATTCTCAAATCCGGCTGCCTGCCGGACTGACAGGAAGGGAAGTAGCTGAACAAATGCTGCGCGACAACGGCATTTACGACGTGAAAGTTACGTCAACACCGGGTCATCTGACCGACCATTACAATCCGGCTGCCAAAACGGTAAACCTGAGCGAGCCGGTATATATGACAAACAGCATTGCCGCCGCCGCCGTTGCCGCCCACGAGTGCGGACATGCCATTCAACATGCAAAAGCATACGCTCCGTTGCAACTACGCTCCATGCTGGTTCCGGTTGTTAGTTTTTCTTCCAATATCGTACAATGGATATTGCTTGGAGGGATGCTTTTAATCAATTCATTTCCTCAACTCTTATTGGCAGGTATCGTTTTGTTTGCCTGTACGACTTTATTCAGTTTTATCACCCTTCCCGTTGAGATCAACGCAAGCCATCGGGCTTTGGTATGGCTGAGAAGCACCGGCATCACCAATATGCAAACACAGGGACAGGCAGAAGATGCACTGCGCTCGGCAGCATATACATACGTGGTGGCAGCGCTGGGTTCACTGGCTACTTTACTGTATTATGTGATGATTTTTCTGGGCGGAAGACGAAATTAATCCATGAAGCAAAAACCTTCGATTCCGCAAGGGACGCGCGACTTTTCGCCCGAAAATATGGTGAAACGCAATTACATCTTTCAAACCATTCGAGATGTATTTCACCTTTTCGGATTTCAACAAATCGAAACCCCGGCCATGGAAAATCTTTCCACACTGATGGGAAAATATGGCGAAGAGGGCGATAAGTTGCTATTTAAAATCCTAAATTCGGGCGATTTTCTTTCGAAAGTCTCCGACGAGGAATTAGACGCGAAAAACGCCACTCAACTATCCGCTAAACTATGTGAAAAAGGGCTTAGGTACGACCTGACGGTTCCTTTTGCCCGTTTTGTGGTGCAGCATTACAACGAGATTTCGTTTCCGTTCCGGCGCTACCAGATACAACCCGTTTGGCGTGCCGACAGGCCACAGAAAGGACGATACCGTGAATTTTATCAATGTGATGTCGACGTCGTCGGGTCGGATTCTTTATTGAATGAAGTCGAAATGATTCAAATCATAGACGATGTTTTCCGCCGTTTCGGTATCCGGGTTTGCATCAAACTGAATAACCGAAAAATACTTTCCGGCATTTCGGAGATTATCGGAGAAGCCGGAAAAACAGTTGATATCACCATCGCGATTGATAAATTGGATAAAATCGGCCCGGAAAAAGTCAATGAGGAACTTCGCAGCAAAGGATTAACGGAAGAAGCGATTGCCAATCTGCAACCGGTAATCACGCTGAAAGGGACGAATCGTGAAAAAATTGCAATCCTGCCGGATTTGATGAAATACTCGGAAGCCGGATTAAAAGGGGTGGATGAAATGAAGTATATCCTTGACCGGATTGAACATCTGCCTTTGACGGCTGTTGTCGAATTGGATTTGACGCTTGCACGCGGGCTAAGTTATTATACAGGCTCAATTTTCGAAGTAAAAGCGCTTGATGTGGAGATGGGCAGTATCGTTGGAGGCGGTCGTTACGACAATCTGACAGGTGTTTTTGGAATGGACGGACTGTCGGGTGTGGGTATCTCGTTCGGCGCCGACCGGATTTTTGATGTATTGAATCAACTTGATCTATATCCTGTTAATACACAGCAAACCACCCGGTTGATGTTTGTCAATTTCGGAGAAAAGGAAGCGATGTATTTGCTTCCGCTTATCAGCCGTTTAAGGCAAGAAAGTATCAGTACGGAGATTTATCCCGATTCGGTCAAGATGAAAAAACAAATGAGTTATGCCGATTCCAAAAAAATACCGTTTGTCGCCTTAGTCGGAGCAAACGAAATCGCCGGACAAGTTGTCCAACTGAAAGATATGACCACAGGCGAACAGCAGAAAGTGACATGGGACGAACTGTTGTGTAAGGTTCGATAAAATGTAGAGACGGATCATGATCCGTCTGTGTTCGGCGGCATTTGTAATGCCGCCGCAAAACCCGCCCGAATTTCAAATTCGGTAAAGAAATAGAAATCCTATCAATACAAATACCTCTTAATCTTTTGGGTCGGCGTTTTCTCGAAAGGATCGGGAACAACTATGATCGAATGTATTTGCGAGAACCGGTTAACGCGATGGTTTACATTATTTTTCAGCTCCTCAAGATAACCCTCTAAGTGTTTGTTGCACTCTTCCTTTTGCTTGTTCCATTCATCTTTTTTGTCGCTGATATATTGGATGGCATTGTCACGCGCCTGCAGGTAACTCTTTTCCAATTCCTCCATATTGAGGTGTACCATAGCCACCAACTTGCCTTTTTTCTCGAGTACCAATGATTCCAATACACCCCGTACGTTATTGATTATCGACTCGATATCTTCGGGATAGATATTTTCGCCGCTTGCGCCCACAATCATGCTTTTCAGACGGCCTTTGAGGGAAAGGTACCGGTGTTTGTCAAAACAGCCGAGGTCGCCCGTACGGAAAAATCCGTCGTCGGTAAATACGCTTCGGGTCAGTTCCGGGTCGCGGTAATAGCCCTGCATCACGTTTTCGCCTTTGCAAACCACTTCACCTAAGCCGGTACGTGCATCCGGGTTAACAATCTTCATTTCCACCCCTTCCAACGCAGGTCCAATGGCCTGGAAACGGGTCTTCGACGGATTGGCGCCGGCAATCAACGGAGCAGTTTCCGTAAGGCCGTAACCGATTGCATACGGGAAGCGGGCTTCGCGGAGGAAACGTTCCACAACAGGGTCAATCTTGGCGCCGCCCACACCGAAGAAACGCAACCGTCCCCCAAACGTTTTCTTCAGTTTTATGCCTGCAAGATAATGAACAAGCTTCCGGAACGGCACGACATTTTCGTACAAAGCGCTCAAAAGTTTTGTCCGCGTAAATTTAGCCTGTACCTGATTACGGTATATTTTCTCAATGACCAATGGAACGCTCAACATGGTGGTCGGACGCACTTTTTCCAATGCCGGCACCAACACACTTGCCGTTGGCGGTTTTTCCAAGTAATAAATAGACGCACCTTGCATAATGGGCAGGATGAAAGCGATGGTGTTTTCGTAGGTGTGCGACAGGGGCAGGATCGAAAGCAACACATCGTTCAGGTTTACATCCTGTACTTGCAGGCACATCACGGCGTTGACGGTTATATTGTGGTGACTAAGCATCACGCCTTTCGATCGGCCGGTCGTGCCCGAAGTATAGATGATGGAGGCCGTGTCCGAGTCGACAGGCAATTCTTCAGAGGCGATAGGCTTTTCCGCCAATTCGCCCGAAAGCATCGAAAAATCCTCAATGGCAATCACATGGCTCAGTGTTTCATTTTGCAAACCGGCAATGCTTGCCAGCAATTTTTGAGAAACAAAAATTGCCTTGCAGCCCGAATGTTGAAGGATACTTTGCACTTCTTCGGAATGAAAATCCGGAAGGATGGGCACAACAATCGCCCCCATGCCTGTGATGGCAAAATAGGTAATGCACCAATTGGGCATATTGCTGCTCAGAATGGCTACCCGGTCGCCTTTACAGATACCCATACGGCAAAGCAATGTAATCGTTTTATTTACTTCCTGCCCCATTTCCGAATAGGTCATCGGTGTACCGTTCACAAAGGATATAGCGATACGCTCGGCGTATTGAACGCAACTCCGGTCGAAAAGTTCTTTTAAAGTCATCTATCGTTTATTTATTTGTTAATGAAATAGGTGTACATCGCCCCATGACAGTGAACCGAAAAGTAATACCTTCCCGTTAGGCAGGATTTGCCGTTTGAATTGGCGGATTTGTTCAAGTATCAGCGATTCCAGTGCTGTTTTTTTGCAAAATTAGATAAAAAAAATCATTTCTCAAAGCGCCCCCGATGAAATGATATTTTTTAAAGTATGGTACATTTATGAACTGCAAAAATACGGGTTTTTTTCTGATTTGCAAAATGTTTATTCATCTTCTTCTTTGAAAAAACTGTTTCAGAATGTGCCAACAAGACAAAGTCGCGATTTATGGTCTGATGATTGTTCCGTCATATCTTCGGATCGTCCAGCCCGGCGCACTGTTATTAATCGGGAATTTGGCTGCCTCTTTTTCGTCGACATCGACTCCAAGTCCCGGAGCTTCATTTACATACAGCATACCATCTTTGTGTGTTGGGGTTCCCGGGAATACGACCCTTTCATTATCCCTGAATTGGTATCCGCCTTCCAGAATACCAAAATTCCATGTGGCAAGGCTAATGTGAGCATTGGCGGCGTGTCCTACCGGCGATACATCGCCGGGACCATGCCATGCAGTTCTGACATTAAACCATTCGCCAAGCCTCGCTACTTTCATCGCCGGTGTGATTCCCCCGATTTGTGAAATATGTATCCTGATAAAATCAAAGTAGTGGTTGACCATGGGCTGAACAAACTCGTTGATGTTATTAAATAGTTCTCCCATCGCAAAAGGGACGGTAGTGCTTTCACGCAATTGTTTCCACCAGTGGGTATTTTCGGGCGAAAGCGGATCTTCAATAAAGAATGGCCTGTATTGCTCGAGTTGCTTGCACAGGTAAATTACATCCATCGGTTGCAAGCGTTCGTGAATGTCATGCAGCAGTTCTATCTCATCGCCGCAAGCTTTACGCACCGCCTCAAATATCTGTATCGTACCTCTTATATATGCCTGTTCATCCATAAAACCATCTCGTTCCAAACCAAAGCCTGCCGCTTTGAAATCAGGGTTTAATCCGGTACCGGTGCCAACGCCGCCATAACCGCCCATTTGGATTCGTATATGTTTAAAGCCCTGATCCATGAATCGTTTCACACTGCTAACGACATCTTCAATGGTTCTGCCGCTTGCATGAGCATACAGGGGCACTGCAAAACGGCATTTGCCGCCAAGAAGTTGATAAACAGGCATGCCGGCTCTTTTACCTTTGATGTCCCATAAGGCCTGGTCGAGGCCGCTGATTGCATTATTCAATACAGGACCATTTCGCCAATACGAGCTGACATAGAATGCCTGCCACATATCTTCTATATTGTCAACGTCGCGACCCACGCAAAATTCATTCATATATTGCTCAATGGCAGTAACCACCGGAAACGCCCGTTGTGTAAATGTGGCGCAACCGACACCATACAGACCCGGTTCGGTGGTTTCAACTTTCACGACAATCAGATTTGAACCGCCGGGACGGGTAGCGATTGCTTTGCAGTTCTTGATTTTTACCGGCGCCATTGCTTTTGCATAGTTGGGCGTCGCGTAAGGCGTTGCGGCGTTTAATTCAGGAATAGCCATTAAACCTGCAGCTGAGCCTAAAACAGCTGTCTTCATAAAATTCCTTCTATTGGTTGTAATTTCTTTGTTCATGTTGTTCTTCATTTATGATGTGTTTTTACGATCCTCTACTTTCTCTCAGTATATAAAAATACCAATCTAAAATGTTGCAAATATATAAATTATTTTAGTTATGCAATCCGTATTATGTATAAATTCATGTAATGTCGAATCATATGGGTTCAACCTGCATGTGCAAGATACGTGCAAAAAACCTCAACAGGATTCTGCCAATCTGACCGCCGTTTCGTCAGCATCTCGTGAATTATGCGGAAAAAATGACAGTAATTTCTTTTGGCATGAAATTCGCTATATAGTTGGGTGTTTAAAAATATAATTACAAACAAACATATATTAATCATTATTTAAATAGTAAAAATATGAACATTAAGCCATTAGCAGACAGAGTGCTGGTCAAACCGGCAACTGCGGAAGAAAAAACAGTCAGCGGGATTATCATTCCCGATTCAGCAAAGGAAAAACCTTTAAAAGGTGAAGTCGTAGCGGTAGGCAACGGTACAAAAGATGACGAGATGATCGTGAAAGCCGGCGACTCGGTACTTTACGGCAAGTATGCAGGAACTGAAATTGAATGGGACGGAGACACCTATTTGATTATGCGTCAATCTGATATCTTCGCGATTCTCTAACAAATTCCAACAATCAATTTAATAAAAACAACTATGGCAAAAGAAATTTATTTCAATATCGAAGCCCGCAACAAACTGAAAAATGGTGTGGACAAATTAGCCGATGCAGTAAAGGTAACTTTAGGCCCAAAGGGTCGTAACGTGATTTTAGAGAAAAAATTTGGCGCTCCTCAAATCACCAAAGACGGTGTTACGGTAGCCAAAGAAATCGAATTGGCTTGTCCGTTCGAAAATATGGGCGCTCAATTGGTAAAAGAAGTAGCTTCCAAGACTAACGACCATGCCGGCGACGGCACCACCACTGCCACGGTTCTGGCTCAATCGATCATTGGCGTAGGGCTGAAAAATGTGACAGCCGGCGCTAACCCGATGGATCTCAAACGCGGTATCGACAAAGCGGTTACGGCAGTTATCGAAAGTATTGCATCACAAGCCGAAGCCATCGGCGACGACCTTGAAAAAATCGAGAATGTAGCCAAAATATCATCCAACGGCGATGAAAGCATCGGTAAACTGATTGCAGAAGCCATGCAAAAAGTAAAGACCGAAGGAGTCATTACGATAGAAGAAGCAAAAGGCACCGAAACCAATGTGGATGTGGTTGAAGGTATGCAATTCGACCGTGGATATATCTCCGCTTATTTTGTGACGGATGGCGAAAAGATGGAATGTCAGTTTGAAAATCCCCAGATCCTGATCTATGAAAAGAAGATTTCCGCTTTGAAAGAATTGCTTCCCATTCTGGAAAAATCCATTCAGACCGGTCGACCGTTATTGATCATTGCAGAAGATGTCGACACCGAAGCATTGGCAACATTGGTAGTGAACCGTCTGCGTGCAGGTTTGAAGATTTGTGCTGTAAAAGCACCGGGATTTGGCGACCGTCGCAAAGCCATGTTAGAAGATATTGCCATCTTGACAGGCGGAACAGTGATCACCGATGAAAAAGGCATGAAGTTGGAAGATACGACCCTTGATATGTTGGGTTCGGCCGAAAAAGTTACAGTCAACAAAGACAATACCACCATTGTGGATGGCGCCGGCGAAAAAGAGCAGATACAAGCCCGTATCAGCCAGATCAAGTCGCAAATCGAAACGACTACCTCCGATTATGATAAGGAAAAACTGCAGGAACGCTTAGCCAAGTTGGCCGGTGGTGTAGCCGTACTTTATGTAGGAGCTCCTTCCGAAATAGAAATGAAAGAAAAGAAAGACCGCGTAAACGATGCTTTGAATGCAACACGCGCCGCGATCGAAGAAGGTACAGTTCCGGGCGGTGGTGTAGCCTACGTTCGCGCTATTGTAGTTTTGGATGAATTGAAAGGCATCAACGAAGACGAAACCACCGGTATTGAAATCGTGAAGCGCGCTATCGAAGAGCCTCTTCGCCAGATTGTTGATAATGCAGGTAAAGAAGGCGCCGTTGTCGTCCAGAAAGTAAAAGAAGGCAAAGACGACTTTGGTTACAATGCCCAAACGGACACATACGAAAACTTATGTGAATCCGGAGTGATCGACCCGGCTAAGGTTGCACGCGTAGCGCTCGAAAATGCCGCATCCATTGCAGGCATGTTCCTGACCACCGAATGTGTTGTCGCCGAAAAGAAAGAAGAAAATCCCGCTCCCCCGATGAATCCCGGCATGGGCGGCGGCATGGGCGGAATGATGTAATCCTTTTCGTTAGCTATATACAAAACGGACTGTCTATCCCGGCAGTCCGTTTTTTTTATTTAAAAATAATTAAAAATGAAGCGGAGTTATAATTTTTCTTTACTTTTGCGCTTTGAATGCAGATAGATATAAAAGAAATACGCATACTGATGAAGCGGTGGCCGGTATTAACTCATTTGATATCGGCAATCATCATTTTTTGCATCATCATCTTTTTTGTCTTAAAAGGATTGAACGCTTATACGCTTCATAATCAGGCAATCGTTATTCCCGACATCAAAGGATTGATGATGTATGACGCCGCCGTTTTTTTGGAAAACAAGGGATTACGCTTTGAAGTGATTGATTCGGTATATACGCAGGAGGTCAAATCCGGTGCAATTGTGGAAGTGATTCCGGCTATCGGTTCGAAGGTGAAGAAGGGACGTATCGTATTCATTAGAATCAATGCATATACAGCACAAATGGCTGCTATACCGGATGTTAAAGACCGATCTTTACGGCAGGGCGAGCTTCTTGTGAAGGCTCAGGGATTTACATCGGTCGAAATAAAATATGTCAATAGCCCTTATCGCGACTTAATCATAGGCATTGAATTATCAGGAAAGCTATTATCTCCCGGTGAAATGGCGCCGCTTACTTCAGCCTTGATATTGCATGTGGGCGATGGCGGTCTGACACAAGAATTAACAGATGTAACACCGACGGAAGGAACCGATTCAAATGATTGAACCCGACGAATTGTTTGAACCGGATGAAGATGTATTAGAACAATCACCCCTGTATGAACATTTCCGGTTTACAGCCGACAGGAAACAATCCCAAATCCGTATTGACAAATTTTTGATTGACAGAATGATGAATGTCAGTCGAAATCGGATTCAACTGGCTGCAGAGGCAAAATACATCTTAGTCAACGAGAAACCGGTCAAAAGCAACTACCGGATCAAACCGTTCGATGTGGTTTCGATCGTGATGGCGCGCCCGCGAATCGAGTTCGAGTTGTTGCCGGAAAATATCCCGTTAAATATCATCTTTGAAGATGAAGACCTGTTGATTGTCAATAAACAGGCCGGAATGGTGGTTCATCCCGGACATGGCAATTATACCGGAACATTGGTCAACGCACTTGCCTGGCATCTGAAAGACAACCCTCACTTCGACGTTTCGGATTCAAGGGTGGGTTTGATTCATCGCATTGATAAAGACACTTCCGGCTTGCTCGTTATCGCCAAAAAACCGGAAGCCAAAACCCACCTCGGTTTACAGTTTTTCAATAAAACAACGCATCGAAAATATGTCACAATGGTTTGGGGAATCATGAAGGAAAATGAGGGAACGGTAGAAGGGAATATTGGGCGCGACCCGCACGACCGAACGTCGATGGCCGTTTTCCCGGATGGAGAGCAAGGAAAACCGGCGATCACCCGTTATAATGTTGTAAAACCGTTGGGGTATGTTTCATTGTTGGAATGTAGATTGGAAACCGGGCGCACGCATCAAATACGCGTACATATGAAGTACACAGGGCACCATGTTTTTAATGATGCGCGGTATGGGGGCGACGTGATCCTGAAGGGGCAAAACTTTTCGAAATACAAACAGTTCGTTCAGAATTGTTTCAACTTGTGCCCACGTCAAGCTCTGCATGCCAAAACTTTGGGTTTTATTCACCCGTCGACGGGGAAAGAAGTTTTTTTTGATTCGGAATTGCCGGACGATTTTCAAACGCTGATTTCGAAGTGGGAAAATTATGTTAATGGCTTTATAGAATGATGATGAAGAATATTGCAATTATTGCCGGAGGTTATTCGTCCGAATTTGAGGTTTCTTTGAGAAGCGCTGAGAATTTATACACATTTATCGACAAGGAAAGGTATCATGTGTATGTAGTGATTTTGAAACAGGATAGCTGGAAGGTGGTCATGCCGAAAGAATGGGAAGATACGGGAAACGAAACACAACACGGATTGCAAACTCGCGTCAACCTGCAAATCCGCCCTGACATGCGGGAGATAGAGGTGGATAAAAATGATTTCAGCTTCCGTCGCGGAGGTGAAACGGTCAGGTTTGATTTTGCCTATATTACCATTCACGGGACGCCGGGCGAAAACGGATTGTTACAGGGTTATTTCGATATGGTCGGGATTCCCTATTCGACATGCGGGGTATTGGCCGGGGCGCTTACCTTCAATAAATATATTTGCAATCAATTTCTCAGAAACCGTGGTATTGCTGTTTCGGATTCGATACTTTTGCAAAAAGGACAGCAAGTCATGCCTGAAAAGATTGTCGAATCACTTAGCCTTCCCGTTTTTGTAAAACCAAACGAGGGCGGAAGCAGTTTTGGCGTTTCGAAGGTGCGAGAGGCATCGCAAATTCAGGCTGCTGTTGACAAAGCCTTTCACGAAAGCAATGCAGTCATGATCGAACGGTTTGTACAGGGTGTCGAAATGACTTGCGGTTGTTACCAATCGAAAAATCATATCATTGTCTTTCCGGTTACCGAAGTGGTTCCGGAAAACGATTTTTTCGACTACGGCGCAAAATACAACGGAGAAGTGCAAGAAATAACACCGGCGCGAATTTCTACCGGACTGGCAAGCAAAATTCAGCGTGAAACCGAAAAAATCTACAAACTCATCGGGGCGCAAGGGATTATCCGGGTTGATTATATCGTTACGCCTGATGAAATGCCTGTAATGCTTGAAATTAATACAACGCCCGGCATGACGGCAACGCGTTTTATCCCTCAACAAGTACAAGCCGCCGGGCTGAATATGACAGATATCATGACCGAAATTATTGAAAATAAAATAAACAAGTACTAAAAAAGGTGAAAAACAAACGAAATATGCGTTTTCATTTGTAAATTTGTCGTGTTTATAATGGATAATTATGGAAAAAAGCAACTCAATGTATGATTTTGACGATATCCGCCCGGTGTATGACAGTGAGGTGAGCGACGCCATTGAAGAGTTAATCGCAAGTGAAGGGATTGAAGATGCCTTGCGGTATGTTTTGCCTGCTTTTGATTGGGAGGCTATCAAAGCAAAATTGCGTACATGCAAAACCAAACAACAGTTCAAAGAGAACATCAGCTATGACTTGGTGTCTGTCATTGCAAAAATAAGTACAAACTCATTAACGGTTTCGGGTGGCGAACGGATTACGAAAGATGCTTGCACGTTTATATCGAATCACCGCGATATTGTGTTGGATGCCGCATTCCTGAATGTCCTGCTTTTTGACATCGGTCACGCAATGACGCAGATCACCATCGGAGACAACTTGTTAATCCACCCCTGGATTAAACCGGTATTCAGGTTGAATAACAGTTTTTTTGTCAAACGGAATTTGCCTGTACGACAAAAATTGGAGGAAAGTAAGAAATTATCCGCCTACATTCATCATACGATCAAGGAAACCAAAGAATCGGTCTGGATTGCACAACGCGAAGGCAGAGCCAAGGATGCAAACGACTCAACCCAACCCGGCCTCTTGAAAATGCTTTCCATGGGAGGCGACCGCGATGCCCTGTCGAGCCTGATGTCATTGAATATTGTCCCGATCGCAATCACTTACGAATATGACCCGTGCGACTACCTCAAAGCGCAGGAATTTCAGTTGAAACGCGATAACCCCGATTACGTAAAAAGCAGACGGGATGATTTGTTAAATATGGAAATAGGAATTTTGCAGAATAAAGGCCGTGTGCATTTTACAATTGCCAATCCGATCAACCCGAAATTGAAATCCCTTCAACTCAAAACCAATAAAAACGAAATCATTGATGAGATTGCATCCGTGATCGACCGCGAAATATATGAACATTACCGGTTTTTTCCCTGCAATTATATTGCATTCGACTTACTGAATGATAGCCGGCGTTTTTGTGATTTTTATAATCAACAGGAGTTTCAAGCGTTCAGCGATTATTTGCAAAGGCAGATTGGTAAAATCGACACTCCGGCTAAAGACGAAACCTTCCTCCGCAGCAAAATGCTGGAGATGTATTCAAATCCGCTGAAAAACCATTTGGCAAACAAAATTAGTGATTGGTGATTATTGATACACTGAAAACTAAAAACCGAAAACTAAAAACCAATATGAAAATCCTTGCCGTCGGTATGAATTATGCCTCTCACAATAAAGAGATGCGTAATACGTTAGCATTACAAGAGCCTGTTATTTTTATGAAAGCCGATTCGGTATTAAAAGACGGAAAGCCTTTTTTTATTCCCGACTTCTCGTCCGAGATACACTATGAAACGGAAATTGTCATCAAAATCAGCCGGCTCGGAAAAAATATTGCTGAACGATTTGCTTATCGTTATTACGATGAAGTAACGGTCGGAATTGACTTCACAGCACGCGATTTGCAAGCGCGCCTCCGCAAACAGGGTTTACCCTGGGAAACGTGCAAGGCATTTGACAATTCGGCGGTTGTTGGAAAATTTCTGCCTTTAGAAAGTCCGGGAGACGTCAACCAACTGCCATTTCATCTCAATCTGAACGGGCAAACGGTTCAACAAGGCAACACGCAACAGATGATTTTTTCGATAGATCAAATCATCGCGCACGTGAGCCGTTTTTTTACATTGCGGATGGGTGATTTGATTTTTACAGGTACGCCCGAAGGAGTCGGGCCTGTAAAAGTCGGCGACCACATGCAGGGTTATATCGGTGACCGGTTATTGCTGGATTTTTGGGTAAGATAATAAAATGAAAAAAGGATTAGTGAGTTTGCTGTTCAGTTGCTTTGCGCTGATGATTGCATGGGCCGACGGGCGTATCTATGCCCCCCAATCCGCGCTTTCGGAAGGAAAGTGGATGAAAGTCAGGGTGGAAGAAACAGGAATTTACAAACTCACATATACCGATTTACGCAAAATGGGCTTTCCGGATCCTGAAAAAGTATCTGTCCACGGATATGGCGGATGGATATTGGATGAAGATTTCTCCAAACCTTATATTGACGATCTACCTGCAACCGCTGTCTGGCGTGGAAACGACTATTTGCTGTTTTATGCCAAGGGACCGGTAAAATGGTTGTACGGAGAGAAAACGTATATTTCGGGCACACCCGGTACCACCCAATTCTTTCACGAAAACAATCCCTATTCGAGTTACGGTTATTATTTCATCACCGACGCAACCCCGGTAAAAGACATGGATTCAGTTGCCTCAATCAGCAACGTCGCTTCGGCACAAATCAGTACCTTCGACGATTATGCCCTCTATGAAAAAGAACAGGTCTCGGTCAATCATTCCGGCAGGGAGCTTTTCGGCGAAAGTTTTGAGAGCAATACTTCCCAAACATTTTCCTTTGCCATACCGGGAATTACCGGCGACGAAGGGCGCATTAGTTTTCGGTTTATCTCCAAAGCAGTCGATACATCCGGGAGTGTAACGCTTGGTATCGATGGAGAAGAAATGATTACCGGATCAATTCGCATAGATAACAATAGCTACACGAATGGTATTGCGTTACATCGAACCACCACGTGGATCGGCACTAAAAGCGAAAATCCAAGGGTGACAGTCGCCTATAATCCTGCAGGACATAAAAGCCATTTGGATTATATCTGCTTGCAGATGAAGAGGGAACTGAAATCGTATGCCCAAAACGGGACGCCATATACTTTTTTTCGAAGCATTTCGGCACGAAGAAATGTGTCGATGTTCACGATCCGCGATGCTACATCCAATATGCTTGTTTTCGATGTGACCGATGCGGTTAATCCCGTCCGGATGGAAACATCTTTTGACGGCTCCAATCTTTCCTTTACCATTCCGGTAAGCGAAACGCTGAGAGAGTTTGCGTTGGTCGATTTATCGAAAACATTCAAAACGCCGGAAACCGTCGGATTGATCGCTAATCAAAACTTGCATGCGCTGCCGCAAACCGACATGGTGATTCTGGCGCCCCCTGCATTTACCGGCGAGGCAAACCGATTGGCTGCATATCACCGCGAGAAAAACCCTAATGTTGGAAGTGTTACGATTGTGACGCCCGACCAGATATTCAACGAGTTTTCGAGCGGCACCCCCGATGCAACCGCTATCCGCCGCTTCATGAAAATGTTTTATGACCGGCGCACATCCGGAGCCGATGCGCCGAAATTCCTCTTATTATTCGGCGCCGGTTCGTACGATAACCGCCGGCTGACCGATGTATGGAAAAAGACGCCGACAGAAAACTTTATCCTTACGTATCAAAGTCATAATTCGCTCAATAGCGGTTCGTATGTGATGGACGATTATTTTGGTTTTCTGGCCGACAACAGTGGAGGGGCTAATTATATCACCGACGATATTTTACTCGGTATCGGCCGCTTTCCGGTTCAAACCGTCTCACAGGCTAAAAATGCTGTTGATAAGGTGATTGCCTATATGGATAATCAAACAACCGGAATATGGAAAAACAACCTTACCTTTTTGGCAGACGATGGCAGCACATTAGACACGCCTCCATACGATACAATCCATATGAAGCAATCCAACGATTTATCTGAAGGATTGGAACGGAAATACCCTGAATTTCTGAGCAATAAATTATTCTTCGACGCTTACAAAAAATCATCTACGGGCGGAAGAACATCCTATCCCGATATCGAAGCAGGCCTTCAAAGACAATTGAAAGAAGGAACGTTTTTGCTGAATTACACAGGCCATGGCAATAAAACTTCGTTAAGCGACGAACAAGTCATCACCTCCGCCGAAATCCGGCAAGCAACCTATCCCTTTCTACCTCTATGGATTACGGCGACATGCGATTTTACGCCTTTTGACAACATTGAGACTTCGGC
>JAIRJR010000352.1 GCA_031260575.1 Tannerella sp. | reverse complement strand
CATGGATGATAATTCTTCACGTATCCTGTCGGAGTTTGCACTTGCTTTGTCTATCTTGTTGATGGCGAATACGATCGGGACACCGGCCGCTGAAGCATGGTTGATGGCTTCGACCGTTTGGGGCATCACATTATCGTCGGCCGCCACAATGATAATCACAATATCAGTCACTTTGGCTCCGCGTGCCCGCATTGCAGTAAATGCCTCATGTCCGGGTGTATCTAAAAATGTGATGCGACGCCCGTTCTGTAGTTGTACGTTATAAGCGCCAATGTGCTGGGTGATTCCTCCGGCTTCGCCGGCAATCACGTTGGCATTGCGGATATTATCCAAGAGAGAGGTTTTGCCGTGGTCAACGTGTCCCATCACTGTAACAATAGGTGAACGAGGCACATAGTCTTTGGGGTGATCTACTTCTTCTTTAATCGTTTCAGATACCTGGGCGCTTACATATTCGGTTTTGAAACCAAATTCTTCGGCTACAATATTGATTGTTTCTGCGTCCAATCGTTGATTGATGGAAACCATCATGCCAATACTCATGCACGTAGAGATAACTTGTGATACCGTCACATTCATCATATTGGCAAGGTCGTTTGCCGTCACAAATTCAGTAAGTTTCAATACTTTGCTTTCTCTTTCCTCCAATCTCAGTATTTCTTTTTCGCGTCGTTCGGCAGCATCTCTTTTATCGCGGCGGTATTTGGCCCCTTTACTGCTTTTCGTTCCTTTATTGGTCAAGCGAGCCAGCGTTTCTTTTACTTGTTTCTGAACATCCTCTTCATTGACTTCCGCTTTTACGGGTTTCTTCAATCGAAGGGGTTTATGATCGCGTTCATCGGTGCGAACAGGTCTGATATTGGTGCCTTGTGTGGCATTAATATCCACTCTGTCTTTTTTGATGCGTTTTCTTTTTTTCTTGACTACCTCGCTTGGGGTCGGTGGCTTTACAGGAGCGATTTCGCTACCGGGCGGCTTTGTCTCCGATACAATTTTGTGTTTCTCATCCCGTTCTTTTCTCTTTTCTTCTTTTGATTTTTTCTTGGGCCGGGTTGACTGGTTGAGTGTGGATAAATCAATTTTCCCGGTCACTTTCAAGTTCGGTTCGAGCTTTGGATGTTTCAGCCGGAACACCGACTGGGGTTCTGTTCCGGTATCTGCTTGCTTAATCTTTTCAGGCGCTTTGACAATCGGAGGTTGCTCCTGTTGGGGTTTTGCAGGTTTGGGCGGACTGATCACAACCTCTTTTTTCTCTTTTTCGACAACAACTTCCAAAACCGGATTATGGATTTCCGGTGCCGGTCTCATTTCCTCCTTTGTTCGCTCACTTTGAGGTGGGATATGGAGAGGTTTTGGCATTGGGGATATCTCTTTCTCAAGATTAGGCGTTTTATCTTCCTTTGGAGAAACAGATGCTTTTTCTGTACGCAAAGGTTCAGAAATATTTTCTTTTTTTACTTCTTTGCCGCTTTCTTTTTTTGCTTCGTGAATGAATGTTTCTTTTTTCTCTTCTTTAACGGGTTTTGCTTCCTGTTTGTGTTCTAACGAAGTCAAATCAATTTTACCCAACGAAACAATTTTAGGCTTATAGTCGTCCGGGATTTCCGTTTTAAGTTCCTTCACGACAACCGGAGGCTCAATCTTCTTTTCGATTTTAACCGGAGGCACTTCTTGATTAAGCGTATCCAATAAACGTTTTCTCTCAGATTCAGACCATTTTTTTCCAAATTCTTTGACAAGTAAAACAAACTGGTCATCGGTGATTTTCGCATTGGGATTATTCTCGACCTGATAGCCTTTTGCATGCAGGAATTCGACTACAGTCGAAATTCCGACATTTAAGTCTCTTGTTACTCTAATGATTTTTATAGGCATATCTCGATTATATTTTATTCCGCGTTTGCATCATCTTCATTGACAACAGAAACCGGCTCATTATCTCTAAATAATTCTTCCTCAGAAAACTCCGCAGACAAGATGTTGAAAACCTCCTCCACAGTCTGCTCTTCCAAATCCGCCCGTTCCATAATTTCTTCCGGCGACATAGACAAAACCGATTTGGCTGTATGACAACCAATATTTTTCAGTGCATCAATCACCCACGAATCAATTTCATCGGCAAACTCATCCAGGTAGATGTCTTCATACCCTTCTGAAGTATCTATGTCGCGGAAAACATCGATTGTGTAATCCGTTAGCATACTGGCTAATTTGATATTTAGTCCACCTTTTCCGATCGCCAGCGAAACTTCTTCCGGGAGTAGAAAGACTTCTGCTTTCCGTTCGTCCTCGTAGAGCTTGATTGAGGATATTTTTGCGGGACTAAGTGCACGCTGAATAAATAGTGATGTGTTGTTTGTATAATTGATCACATCAATATTTTCATTTCTGAGTTCCCTTACAATTCCCCTGATGCGTGATCCCTTCATGCCCACACAAGCTCCGACCGGATCAATTCGGTCATCATAAGATTCAACGGCAATCTTGGCTCTTTCGCCGGGTATGCGGGCAATCGCCTTGATGGTGATCAAACCGTCATTGATTTCGGGCACTTCGAGTTCGAATAATCGCTGTAAAAACAGATTGTCAGTTCGCGAAAGGTAAATCCTTGTATTATTATTGTCATTCACTACGTGTTGAACAATTGCCCTCACAGATTCTCCCTTCCTGTAGAAGTCGGACGGAATTTGTTCGTTCTTAGAGAGCAACAATTCATTGCCGTCATCATCCAATAAAAGGATTTCTTTTTTCCAAACCTGATACACATCGGCAACTACGATACACCCGATCAGTTCCTTGTATTTGGCATAGAGATTATCTTTTTGAAGTTCCAATATCTTCGAAGCCAATGTCTGACGCAAATTCAATATGGCGCGGCGACCGAAGTCGGCAAAGAAAACCTCGTCGGTAACTTCTTCTCCCACTTCACAGTCGGGGTCGATTGTGTGCGCTTCGCTTAGCGATATTTGCATATTGGCATCTGTAACCATTCCGTCATCCACAGCGATACGGTTACGCCAGATTTCAAAATCACCCTTTTCGGGATTGATGATCACATCATAGTTTTCATCTGTCCCAAACATTTTGGCAATCACATTCCGGAACGACTCTTCCAATACATTGATCATCGTTTCTTTATCAATGTTTTTCAGCTCTTTAAATTCCGCCAGCGTATCAATCATACTGATTGTATCTCCTCTTCGTGCCATATCAATTGAATGTTATTATATTTTTTATATATTTTATTTCTTCATATTTAAACGGGTAATCTTCCAAAACCGTTTCTTTTCGTTTTGCTCCTTCCGGTTTGATTTGCTTTGCCACAGATACCGTAACTCCTTTTTCATCGGCAGATTTCAATACCCCACACATTTTCAAACCATTCTTTAGCGAAACTTCCATTTCGTTCCCAATATTTTTCAAATACTGGCGAAAAATTTTAAGCGGTGAACCCAATCCGGCCGAACCCACTTCCAACTCATAGTCTTCCACATCTCTATCCAAGCGATCTTCAATGTATCGACTCAGAGCCACACAATCGTCTATCCCGACTGCCGTATCATGATCAATTTCAACCACGATCAGATTACCCGGTCTAATGGTCACATCCACAAGATAACAGCCGGAGGAAGCCAACAGCTCTTTAGCCAAACGTGCTACAACTTCTTTTTCAATCATACCCATAAAAAGAAGGGGAACAGTCGCCTCCTCCCCCCTCATCTTTAAAAACCGGCTGCAAAGATACAAAAAATCAATGATTTTTGCAAATTAATGTGGTTTTTTTCAAAAAAATCACACACTTTATTTGCGATCGATTCAAAATTGATCCGAAATGGCAAATCGGATCCCTTACCCTAAGCCTCTCTCTGTTGTTATCAATTGATCCTTTACCATTTTTGCCTTTCGCGCTTTCGTTCGTTTATGCTTTCGCGCCTATTTTTTCTTGTTTTTGATCAACATGATTACCCGATTATCCTCCTCATTCAATCCGGCTGCTATTTCCTTCAATCTGCCTTTTAATTCGCCTTTTTGGTAAGATTCAACAAGCCGGTGCGCCTCTAATGGATAACATGCTATGATTTCATGATTGACAGGTTTTGCAGCCACCAAATACATTTCATGTTTAGTTGTGTAATCACCATTGTATAAAGTATATCCGGATAATGCTTTCTCCTGTGTGTCGTACATCATATAAGTTCTCGGAAATTTTGATCGCAAGTCCATGCTCACGGTTTCCATGAAGTAATAACGGTTGGTCATCAACTTCATTAAAAGAAAAATTCCGGGATCCATGGATTGGATTGACGGAGTTTTTACGATCAAAGGACGCAGGCTATAATCCTTAGAAAATGTATACACGGTATCCGTTGAAAATTCCGACAGTATCCAGGCTCCATTGTGTGGCGTTATTACGCCGAGATTACCAGTGGGAACCACCACATTCTCTAATCCGGTTGCTGCATCTATTGAAACTACCATAAAAGTCTTCTTCTTCTCTTTAAATGGAGTATTCATCTCTCTGGTTATACTCCCATCTTTTTTGGATATAAGCACGAATGCGGTTTTTTCATTTAAATAGTCATAGCAAATCAAATTGTCTCTATCAAAATTGTATATATCGTGATAAGATGATATCCTGTTAATGCCCCCGTCATTAAAAATGCTTTCCCTGTGTTTGAAACTTCTTTTATATTTCCCGAATAAATCATATACTAAAATTTTTTTATCATGATGTCGTTGACAAACACTTCATCGTTTTCTTCATCTAGGGCAATATTGAAAATGCTTGTATATTCTTCACCACCTTGACCCTTGCGGTTTATCTTCCGTAAGGCTTTACCGTGTCTGTCATAAATAAAAATATCACCATCATTAATGTGGTTTGTCACTAAAATGTATTTGTTGCCTATTTCCATAACACGTCCCTGATTAACAAAATCATCATTCGTTTCCAAGACAACGTATTCAACATCCGTAAAATCCTGAAGAATCACTTCTTTTTGGGGAGAATATGTTCTTGTAACGTTTATCGGGATGATATCATCCCTGCTTGCCTGTCTTTGCCCCCGGCTCTCAGTCATCACGAAGAGGAGAATGGTTAAAATCAGAATTACTTTTTTCATGTTTTTTTTATTTAATAGAAAT
>JAIRJR010000150.1 GCA_031260575.1 Tannerella sp. | reverse complement strand
ACAACAGGTCACCTGCATGCCTGACCATAATATACCGACTTTGCGTCAGGAGGAGCCTATCCAAGACCCTGTATCGAAAAAACAGGTAGATACGCTGGCTCAAAATGCGAGTGAATTTGGCTTGCCATACTATGGATTGCTCCACCCTTTGAACGGAATTATCCATGTGGTAGGCCCTGAAACCGGCTTAACCCAGCCCGGAATGACCATTGTCTGCGGCGACAGCCAGACCTCCACACATGGCGCCATGGGCGCAATCGCTTTCGGAATCGGCACAAGTGAAGTAGAAATGGTTTTGGCCACCCAATGCCTCCTTCAGCAAAAACCGAAAACCATGCGAATAACAATCGACGGCACATTGAATCCTTGCGTGACAGCCAAAGATGTTGCTTTGTATCTGATCAGCCGCATGACAACCGGCGGAGCCACAGGTTATTTCGTAGAATATGCGGGCGAGGTGATTCGCCGGGCAAGCATGGAAGAACGGCTGACGATTTGCAACCTGACTATCGAAATGGGCGCTCGCGGAGGCATGATCGCTCCCGACGAAACGACATTTGATTATCTGAAAGACAAAGAATTTGCCCCCAAAGGTTTGGAATGGGAAAAAGCCGTAAACTACTGGCGGACATTGCATACGGACGAAGGCGCTGTTTTCGACCGGGAAATCTCTTTCCGTGCGGAAGATATTGAACCTATGATTACTTATGGCACGAATCCGGGAATGGGGATGGGTATAACGGAAGCCCCCCCTACCCCCCCCGAAGTGGGGGAACAGCCCTCCACCTTTAAATCTTCTTCCTTTTCCTTCCCCTTATGGGGGAAGTCCCTGAAAGGGGAAGGGGGCTCAGGAGATGGAGGGGGCTTACTGTCATTTCAAAAATCGTTGGATTATATGGGTTTTCAGTCAGGAGAAAAACTTTTGGGCAAGCCCATTGATTATGTGTTTCTCGGTAGTTGTACGAATGGACGGATAGAAGATTTCAGGGCGTTTGCAGGGTTTGTAAAAGGGAAGAAGAAACATCCCCGCGTGGTGGCATGGCTTGTTCCCGGGTCGTGGCATGTGGAAAAGCAGATACGTGCCGAAGGATTGGATAAGATATTAGAGGAAGCCGGGTTTGAGTTGCGTCAACCGGGATGTTCGGCTTGTCTGGCGATGAACGAAGATAAGGTGCCTGCCGGCAAATATTGTGTGAGTACAAGCAACCGCAATTTCGAAGGGCGGCAAGGTCCCGGCGCCCGCACATTATTGGCAGGAACGTTGGTTGCTGCGGCTGCGGCTATTACAGGGCGGATTACTGATCCGAGGGGGGAACGCAAATGACACTCATGCTTGAATTAAATGTTTGATAAATACCAAAATTTCCATTATCTTTGCACCATTATTTTTCCATAAAAACTTAATAAAATGACAGAGTTGATTTTAAAAAACAGGATAGACCGAAAAAAATTGAATTCTATCGTTATCTTCCTCAAATCCTGGGGAATTGATGCAGAAATCAAAACAATTTCATCACGGAAAAAAAATAATAAAGAAGACCCCTTTTCCCAATCATTCGGAATGTGGGCAGACCGCGACATAGATATAAAGAAAATCAGGCAAAAGGCATACGAACGACGCACAAAATCATACGACAATGGTACTCTGTGATACGAACATTTTTATTGAGATATACCGACGTAACAATATAGTGCGCTCTGTTGTAATGGACGTGATTGGATATGAAAATATAGTGGTGTCGGATGTTACCCGCGCCGAACTCCTCTATGGAGCCATCAATAAGACTGAACTGCAAATGATACGTAAAGACCTGAACAAGATACGGGTTTTGCACGTTGACCAATTCATATCCAAAATGGCAGTAGATTTGGTAGATAAATATTGCCTGTCTAATAAAACAGACTTTCAAGATGCGCTGATAGCGGCTACTGCCATTTCACATCGCATGGAACTTTATACACTCAACATAAAAGATTTCGTTTTTATACCGGAAATAAAACTCTATCAACCGAACAAAATGCACTGAAAGCCAAATGGTTTGGAGAAACAGCGCCAGTAGGCATACGGAAAGAGTTGTGCGGAATCGAACTTTTATCGTCAGCCGCTGCAATCACAGGGCAGATTACTGATCCGAGGGGGAACGCAAATGATGCAGATAGTGGCAATTTTGAGCAGACAAGAGGTGTAAAAATATAACATAAATTGAGATGAGCAAAACAGAGTTTTTAAGCATTCTATTTCTTTTGGTAACTGCAAATATAGTTGCTCAGTCGAAGAATTTCGAATATAGATTTTCTATTGACATTGATAATGCGATAGAAAAAGATACTGTTCTGTGGAAATATCAAATGGGAGCAAATGAATATTCTTTTGTCGGAAACTATCAAAAGACACTGGAAACTTGGGACAAAAATGGTGTAGGTATACCCAAAATAACCGAAGAAGACAGTTTGTGTTTTATTGGATTTGCACCCGTTAATGCAAAAGATTATATTATCGAGCGTTCAAAAAACGAGCAAATTATTATTATCAATGAGGCTCATACTTATCCAAATCATAGAACTTTTACACATTCTTTATTACAAGGACTATACGATAATGGATATAGATACTTGGGATTGGAGGCACTTTTTGACACCATTATTAACGAACGAAAATATCCAATAATAGAAAGCGGATATTATACCAAAGAACCGGAATTTGGAAATTTAATTTACACTGCACTTAATATTGGATTTACATTGTTTGGTTATGATTATTTCGAGCAAGGTGGAAAAGAACGAGAGATTGCTCAATCTCGAAATATTGTCAATTTTTTAGAAAAGCATCCTCATTCTAAAGTATTAATACATTGCGGACACGACCACGTTATAAAAGGAACGCCCAATAACGTTTCTTGGGAAAAAGCAATGGCAGGAAGATTAAAAGAATACACACAAATAAATCCTTTTACAATAGACCAAACTCAATATGCCGAAAAAAGCGACAAAAAAAATACTCATCCTTACATTGCTATGGTTAACAAGGATTTTCCTGTTATTTTGATTGATGAAAATGAAAATTTGTTCAATGGGAAAAAGGGAAATGACCAGGTTGATGTTAGAATAATTCACCCCGAAACTCAATATATCAACAACCGTCCAAATTGGCTTTTGAGCGTTGGGAACAGAAAAGAATATCACCTTGAAAGTTCTAAAGTAACACAATATCCCCTTTTGGTGTTGGCATATCGCAAAAATGAGTTTGATAATAACGGTGTACCTGCCGATATAGTTGAAATTCTTGAAAATGAAAATATTCCTTCACTAATTCTTGACAAAGGAAGTTATGAAATTATAATGAAAGACAGAAATTACAATATTGTCATTAGATATGAAATAAAAATAGAATGAAACTGTCGATAACAATTGGCGGTTTACGCATTTTTTTACAAAGATAAATACATTTTTCGCAAAATAAATATGGATAAATTTACAACATTAACAAGTACCATCGTGCCACTTCCGTTGGAGAATGTGGATACAGACCAGATTGTCCCGGCGCGTTTTCTGAAAGCCGTGTCGAAGGAAGGATTCGGCGATAACCTGTTCAGGGACTGGCGGTATGACAAAGAAGGAAACATAAATCCCTCATTTGTATTGAACAATCCGGTTTATTCGGGGCAGATTTTGGTCGCAGGCAAGAATTTCGGCAGCGGCTCGAGCCGCGAACATGCAGCGTGGGCAATTGCAGGGTATGGATTCAGGGTAGTCGTATCAAGTTTTTTTGCCGATATTTTCAAAGGCAATGCGTTGAATAACGGAATTTTGCCGGTCGTTGTTTCGCCCGGTTTTCTATCAACTGTTTTCAAAACTGCCGAAGAAAATCCAACGATGACACTGACAGTCGATTTGGAGAAGCAACTGATTACAAACGATGCAACCGGCGAGAGCGAATATTTCGAAATCAACGCCCATAAAAAAGAATGTCTTTTGAAGGGGTTGGACGATATTGATTACCTGCTGAGCCGGAAGGATAAAATAGAAACTTACGAAAAAATGGCATTGTTAAGTTAGTATAGATTGCTTCGTTCCTCGCAATGACGGTAGGCATGCAGCGTCATTACGAGGAACGAAGCAATCCAGAAAAAACGGAATAATAATAAGAAATGAGATGATTGAAGTATTAGATACAACATTGCGCGATGGGGAACAGACAAACGGA
>JAIRJR010000033.1 GCA_031260575.1 Tannerella sp. | reverse complement strand
AAATTTGAGTGAAGTCGTAAACGAACTTTCCCGGCGCGATAAACCGCTTGCTTTATATTTATACACGACCGACAAAGCATCAGAAGAATTGATAATCAATAATGTATCATTTGGAGGGGGTTGTATAAATTCAACTTTGATGCACATGCTTAATACCAATCTTCCGTTTGGAGGGGTAGGGGAGAGCGGATACGGATCCTATTCAGGACGATGGAGCATCGAAACCTTCTCACATAAAAAAGCGATATTGAACAGGGCTTTAACCGACGATCCGTCGCCTGTCTTTCCACCTTACAAAGAACATGTGAAGTATGTGAAACAGATGTACCTTGGCAATTGAGAATTAATCATTTAACTTGAAACGATGAACAATAAAAAATGACATTCGGGGAGTTATTGGAAATCAAAAAAAAACCAAACGATGAAATTGTAATTCAATTATTGCAAGATTCGGAGTTACCGGTTGTGATTTATGGTGTGTCGCCGGATGTGGCTGACCGGATCGTTAAGAAACTGCGGTGTAATCATATAAAGGTGTCGTTTGCGGCGTATGATGATGATTGTCCAATGATGACGGATGCGACTGTATTTCTGAAAGACACAGAAAAAATTCATACAAAAGATATGGATATAAAGCTTTCGGCATACCATGTTATTCTTGGATTTGTCAAAGGTTATTCCAACCTGAATGCTTTGGCTTCGAAATTCAAAGGCGCCGAATCCATTGCCTATCTTTCAGAAATATTTGACATGGAAATCATGACTCCATCGTTTATTGAAGAAAATGGCATCTTTCTCGATGATTTTTATAACAATCTGAATGACAGTCATTCAAAAGATTCTTTTGTTGCATATCTTTCAAGTAAAATATGGCAGGATATGAAATATCTGCCTCCTTTTTTTGAAAAGGTTCAATATTTCCCAAAAGGAATTTTTGAGTTGACAGGCCATGAATCGTATTTCGACTGTGGCGCATTTACCGGCGATACGGTTGCAGATTTTCTGAGAGCAACAAGAGGGTCGTACCGGCACATTTGGGCTGCCGAACCCGACAAATTGAACTATATCCAATTACAGCATTATATTCAAAAAGAAGAATTGGCAAATATTGATATCGTCAATAAAGGTATATACAGCTACACCGGGAAACTTCCATTCCGAGAAACAGGCAGTATGCTTTCGATGATTACAGAAGAATCGGACAATTATATTGAGGTAGACACAATAGACCGCATCGCAGCGGGAAATCCGGTCACATATATCAAAATGGATGTAGAAGGCGCTGAATTAGAGGCTTTAAAAGGTGCCGAACAGACCATAAGCACCTATAAGCCTGTTTTAGGGATAAGTATTTATCACAAACCACAAGATTTAGTTGATATCCCACTCTATATCAAAGAAATAGTACCCGAATACACATTCTGTTTCAGGGTACACAAGAAGTTGGCGATAGATACAGTTTTATATGCGGTTGTAAAATGACTCATTAATTTCAATAATATGATAAACCATCAATTTCTAATCGACTGCTTTTTGCGGTATGTAAAAATGGATACACAATCGGACGATATGGTTTCCGACCGGTTTCCAAGTACGGAAAAACAGCTGATTCTCTCCGGATTATTGGCAGATGAGTTGAAAGAGTTGGGATTGAAAGATGTTTACATGGACAATAATGGCTATGTGATGGCAACCGTTCCGGGTAATACGGACAAAATAATCCCTGTCATCGGATTTTTAGCACATGTAGACACCTCGCCCGATATGCCCGGAAAAGATGTGAAACCACGTTTGGTTGAGAATTACGATGGATGTGATATTCAACTGAATCCCAAAGTTACGATCTCTGTAACCGATTTTCCCGACATAATTGCTTATAAAGGGCAGACCCTGATTGTAACCGACGGCACAACCCTCTTGGGCGCCGATGATAAAGCCGGCATAGCTGAGATTATGACAGCCGTCGAATATATGGTATGCCATCCCGAATTTAAACATGGCGATATTCGCATCGGTTTCACTGTCGACGAAGAGGTTGGACGCGGAGTAGACCGGTTCGATGTCGAAAAATTCAATGCCGATTTTGCTTATACGCTTGACGGTGGAAGCATCGGAGAGATAGAATTTGAAAATTTCAATGCAGCAAGCGCTATTATAACCGTTCAAGGCAGAAATATCCATCCGGGTTATGCAAAAAATAAGATGAAGAACGCCATTTTAATCGGACAAGAGTTTAACGCCAAGCTGCCAACCTATTCGCGTCCCGAATATACGGATAATTATGAAGGTTTTTTCCATTTGACAAAATTTGAAGGGACGGTTGAAAAAGCTTCATTTCAATATATTATCCGCGACCATGATATGAAACTATTCGAGGCTCGTAAGCAGACCATGTTGAAGATTGCTGATGAACTCAACAAAAAATACGGCGATTACACTGTAAAACTCGAACTATCCGATTCGTATTTCAACATGCGCGAAAAGATCGAACCGGTCTTTCACATAATCGAAACCGCCATCCAAGCGATGGAGGCTGTCGGTGTGAAACCTAAGGTAAAACCCATTCGTGGCGGTACGGACGGTGCACGGCTTTCATATATGGGCTTGCCCTGCCCCAATCTTTTTACAGGCGGCGAAAATTTTCACAGCAAACAAGAGTATGTTCCCATAGAAAGTATGGTTAAAGCCGGCGAAGTGATACTCAAGATTATTGAATTATATACCAGCAAGGCATAATCATTTTCTTACATTTCATTCTCTCATTTTGTTACAACCAGCGTCCAAATTTCTTGACAAACCATTGCTTAACCACTTGCGTCAGGAAGCAATAGCAGAGTAATGTGGCAATCAACCAGGGGAAATAAACGAATGGTAGCGGCACTAATCCGATTTTTGCACCTAAACTTGAAAATGGAATAATAATTCCGATAGCCATAATAGTAAGCGTTGCAAGCATTACCGACCACGAAGCGCGGCTTTGAATAAACGGGATCTTGCGTGTGCGAATCATATGTACAATCAATGTTTGTGAGAGCAAACCCTCAATAAACCAGCCCGATTGGAACAGTTTGGCAAATTCAATTTGTGATGCGCCGTCAAGCAAGTAATAAGAAACGCCGCCAAATGCCATCGGTCCAATCACAAAAAACATCAATAAATAGGTCGTTATGTCAAAAATGGAACTGATAGGGCCAACAAAAATCATAAATTTGCTCAAACCGGAAGCGTCCCATTTTCGCGGCTTCATCAGATATTCTCTGTCCACACGGTCAAAAGGGATAGTGGTTTGTGAGGTATCGTACAGCAAATTCTGTATCAAAATATGAATAGGCATCATCGGCAGAAATGGCAGAAATGCGCTTGCAGCCAACACGCTGAACATATTGCCGAAGTTGGAACTTGCCGTCATTTTTATGTATTTCATGATATTGCCAAAAATTTTGCGTCCTTCGTGTACGCCATCTTCGAGTACCATCAAGTCCTTTTCAAGCAATATAATATCTGCGCTCTCTTTGGCAATATCTACTGCAGTATCTACCGAAATGCCGATATCTGACTGCCTTAACGCCGAAGCATCATTAATGCCGTCTCCAAGAAAACCAACCGTATTGCCCTGTTCCTGCAACAGAGTAATAATTCGAGTTTTCTGCATAGGCGTTAATTTGGCAAAGATTTTTGTCCCAGCCATTTTTGCGCAGAGGGCTTCGTCTGTTAATGCTTCTATTTCGCTGCCGTTCAGTGTGTTCGATGCGTCAATTCCCACCTGCCGACAAATGGCTTTGACCACTGCTTCGTTATCTCCCGACAGCACCTTGACCTCTACTCCGTGT
>JAIRJR010000077.1 GCA_031260575.1 Tannerella sp. | reverse complement strand
ATGCTAACGGACACGGAAACCCACAAGGTTTTTTATGACAAGTTGAAGTTTGTCTATTTAGAGATGCCAAAGTTTACCAAAGAAGTAGATGAGTTGGAAACCCGGTTTGAAAAGTGGATGTATGTTTTAAAGAATCTCAAGCGTTTGGATGCTATCCCTGAAAAGTTGCGTGAACGTATTTTTGAGCGTATTTTTGCCACAGCCGAGATAGCGAAATTAACTCCCGAAGAATACAGAGATTACGTTGACAACTTAAATTCGTATCGGGATTTAAAAAACGCTTTGGACTATGCTGAAGCAAAAGGAAGAGCCGAAGGGAAAGTAGATGAGAGAATAGAAATTGCAAAAAACGCAAAAGTATTAGGTTTCACAATAGAACAAATTCAAAAAATAACGAATTTATCCATTGACGAAATAAAAAAACTATGATGGATTCACCACATAGTATAATCAATGTCACTAATTTAAGAGAAAATTTGCGCTTTCGCCATCTGTGATGTTTTTGCAATGCAAGGCAATACAGTCGGAGCGCTGCAAACTTATAAGGGCGGAAAAGATACAGTATAAAAAAAACCAAATGTATCTTTGCTGAAATTTTTCATTTAAAAAATAAAATTATGTGTTTACGGTATGGAGAAATCTTTTGACCATTTCGAAAGGGTTTTCTTTCAATTCAGTTTTTGTCGACCAACAAAATACGATGCCGATTGATACCTTGAAAAATGTAGTGATGGATTTTATCAGGAAACGGTATATGCCGGAAAAAGTAGACAGTAAAAATGGGAATCAAAATAAAATAAATGTGTAAGTATGAGGATGGTAAAATGTTTTTTATTTGCTATTTGCCTGCTGGGAGCGGCAGAAGCGGGAGCGCAAACGATGAACGCTACGGAAATTGTAAAACGTGCAGACGATAACCGTCGCGGGAAAAGTTTGTATTCTGAAATTACGATGACCATCGTTCGACCGACGTGGACGCGCGAAATCGGCATCAAATCGTGGAGTAAGGGAACTGATTTTTCGCTTACGCTTATCACAGCGCCCGCGAGGGACAAGGGACAAACATTCCTTAAACGTCAGAAAGACCTCTGGAACTGGCAACCGGGCATCAGCCGGATTATAAAAATGTCGTCGTCGGTAATGGGGCAATCGTGGATGGGAAGCGACTTTACCAACGATGATATGGTACGCGAAAGTTCAATCGTGAACGACTACACACACCGCTTGGAAACAACGGAAAAAGTGCGCGAGTTGGATTGTTATAAGGTAATCCTCACGCCGAAAGAAGATGTGGCGGTGGTTTGGGACAAGGTCGTTACATGGATTTCGACAACGGATTTTGTTGAGATCAAAACCGAGTTTTATGATGAGGACAATGTGTTGGTAAACACCTTCAACGGTTACGACATCAAAACGTATGGCAGTCGCCGGCTGGCTTCGCGGATGGAGGTCGTTCCAGCAGATAAACCCAATCAAAAAACCGTAATGACAGTCAATAAATACGATTTCGACATTGCGATTGAGGATGGTTTCTTTTCACAACAGAATATGCAGAGGGTAAATTAGCTGGTAGTCGGTAGTCGGTAATTAGTGATTAGCTGAGTTTTAGGGTGCTTCTAAAACCTCTTATTTTCCTTTATCACTTTTTTGGGGGTTCATTTGTTCATTACGACCGCAAATTGTCTGAACTGTGATTCGTTTGTCCAAGTAGTTTCGCACTTCGTCCAACTGTGCCGGGGTAGTAACAATGTATGGGCTGGCGGGGTCGCCGTTGCCGTCTGAAAATTGTGCCTGCATGGCAGTTGTTGCGCCGAGCAGGAGGGCGAATACAATTGACAATTGTCTTGAAAATGCAGTTATTTTTTTCATTTATTGTCTTTTCAATTTTCGAAATAAATTTTCCGGCGGGTTCCAAAAGCGGCAAACAACTCAAAATCTACTCCTTCTTTCAGTCTTTCTAAAGGGTAGCCTAATTGACTGAGTTTGCTCATTCATAATAGATAGGTAGATAGATAAACTTATGAGATGAAAGACTGAAATTATTATCAAAAAATAGTGGGCAGATAAAAAAAATCCATACCTTTGAAGCCAATTGCAGAGGTTTTTCGGAAGGATTAACCGGACTTCTGCCTTTTAAAAATCAAAGAATGAGTTTTGAGAAGTCCCCTTTAGTTAAAGCTGAATGAAGTGAATGTGAATTGGAAAAAGAATACGGCGCTGTTTTTGACAAGTCAAACGCTATCGCTGTTTGGGACAATGCTTGTTCAATACGCCATCATGTGGCACATTTTGTTGAAAACGCAATCGGGCGCCATGATGACGATTTACATTATTGTCGGTGTATTGCCTACTTTTTTCACTTCTTTGTTTGGCGGAGTTTGGGCGGACAGGTATAACAAAAAGCATTTGATTAACCTTGCCGATGGTTCCATTGCCGTTGCAAGTCTGGCTATTGCGATAAGTCTGTCGGCAGGGATGGACAGTATTGCGCTTTTGATGGTGGCGGCAGCCGTGAGAGCAATGGGGCAGGGCGTTCAGCAACCGGCCGTCAATTCGCTCATTCCGCTCATCGTTCCCGCAGAAAAACTGTTACGAATAAATGGATTTAACGCCAGTATACAATCCGGAATTTTTATCCTCTCGCCGCTTGCCAGTGCTTCGTTGATGTCGCTTGCGCCGTTGCAAACGCTGTTCTTTATCGACGTTGTAACTGCCGCCGCCGCCATCGCCATACTCTATTTTCTGGTAAAAGTTCCGAAAACGGTAAGTAAGAAGGAAAACGCAGAAAAAAGATCACATTTTGCCGATTTAATCAACGGTTTGAAGTATATTAAAACGCAAAAATATCTGTTAAGGCTTATTGTTATTTCCGCTATCTTTATGATTGTCGTCGGACCTGTAGCCATTTTGTCGCCATTGCAGGTAACACGCAACTTCGGAACCGAATTATGGCGGCTCTCAGCAATAGAAATCGGCTTTGCAGGAGGAATGATGTCGGGCGGCTTACTCGTCGGAATATGGAGTTTTCGAAATAAAGCCTACTCGATGGGGATGGCTAATATTGCTTGCGGCATCATGACCATTTCGTTTGGACTGTGGACTAACTTTCTTCCCTATCTTATATGTATGGCAATTAGCGGAATATTTCTTTCTTACTTTAATGCTCCGAACATGACTTTGTTGCAAGAGAAAGTTTCGCCCGACTATTTGGGACGCATATTCTCCATTTTCACGATGCTTGGATGTTTTGCAATGCCGGTTGGCATGTTGTTTTTCGGACCGCTTGGCGACGTTATCAACATCAACTACATCATGATGGGGACAGGCGCAGTGATGTTCTTCCTGGGGATTCCATTTTTTATTAGTAAAACATTAAGGGAGGCAGGGATTAAAAAAGCGTAGTCTATGGAAACAATTTAAAGGTTTGAATTATGAAGAAATACAGAAAAATGTTGAGCGACATCAATGCGCCTTATTTACAGTCGCTTATGAAGTTGATTGAGACACAAAGCAAGACAACGCTTGCTAATTGGAACGCACTTTTGGTAATCGCTGCCGAAGAGTGCGCTGCGATGGAAGCGGCATTGCAGGCAGTGGCAGTTGAAAACGAGCCGAATCCGGCAAAGATTAATTGGAATTGTTAAATATCAAGGAGGAAACGATCATGTGGAAATGTCCAAAATGCAATCGACCATTCAAAAACGCCAATCAGGATCACTACTGCGGAAGCGCGCCTGCAACCATTGACGAATACATTGCCACCCAACCGGAGGCTGTTCGACTGTTATTAACAAATATCCGTAAAACCATACGCGACGCTGCTCCGGATGCCGTGGAAAAAATCTCATGGCGCATGCCGACCTTTTGGCAAAAAAAAAATATAATTCACTTTGCCGCTTTTAAGAATCACATCGGTATTTACCCCGGCGACCTTGATCATATCAAACCTTTTGCAGAACGAATAGCAGCTTATCATACATCCAAAGGAGCGATTCAATTTCCGCTTGATAAACCCATTGATTACGAACTGATAGCTGATATTACTCGCTTTCGGGTTTTATTAGTCGGTGGTTTTTAGTCGGTAGCCGGTAGTCGGTAGTTGGTAGTCGGTAGTTGAATATATTGGATAATGAACATGAGTGATAATAAATAAAGGGATTGGAAGAATGGAAAAAGCAAATTATCAAGGGTTGGTGGTGTGGCAGAAGGCAATGGATTTGACGGCAGTCATTTACAAATTGGTGAAAAAACTGCCAAAAGAAGAACTATTCGCTTTAAGCGACCAAATGCGTAGGTCGGCAGTTTCAATTCCAAGCAACATCGCGGAAGGATGGGATAGAAATACGGACAAGGAATTTGTTCGGTTTTTGACTATATCTCGCGGTTCAAAAGCAGAATTGGAAACACAATTATTGATTTGTGTAAAAGTGGGCTATCTGAATGAAACCGATATATTAGAAGCAATGGATTTATCAACAGAAGTGGGCAAAATGCTCAACTCTCTTATCAACAAACTAAAACCTACCGACTACCGATTACCAACTACTAACTAATGACTACCGACTACCGACTAATCTGGAGAAATATCTGGCGCAACCGTCGCCGCACCGTCATCACCTTGGCATCGGTCTTTTTTGCCGTCTTTTTCTGCGTCATCATGATGGGATTTACGACCGGAATGTGGGACAGGATGCTCGAAAATATGCTCAAAACGCAGACAGGACACATCCAAATACACGCCGAAGGCTATTGGGATGACAAAGTTATCGACAATTTCATGTTCATGGATGCAGCAACCATTGCGCGGTTGGAAAGTATCGACAATATCGAAAATGTGTCGCCGCGGTTGGAAACATTTGCCATGGCTGCCGCCGGAACAGTCAGCAAGGGAGTAGCCGTTATCGGCGTTTCGCCCGCGAAGGAAGCCCAAAAATCAAATTTGCCTTCTCGCATCGTAAAGGGCGGGTATCTGTCTGAAACCGACGACGGTATCCTTATTGGCGAGGGACTTGCCAATTACCTGAATATAACCACAGGCGACACGCTTGCGCTCATCGGGCAGGGCTACCACGGAGCGAGCGCCGCAGGACTGTTCCCCATACGCGGCATATTAAAACTGATGACCACCGAAATGGATAACGGATTGATATATACAACGCTTCCTACCGCTCAAAACTTTATTGACATGCCCGACGGATACAGCGGAATATTGATTTCGATAAAAGACAACGACCGGTTGCAGTCAGTAGTCGATAGTGTTAAGTCTTTAGTCGGTAGTCGTCAGTCGGTAGTCGGTAGCAATGAAACTACCGACCACACCCCACCAGCTATCGACTACAAAGTGCTGACATGGCATTTCACCATGGAACGCCTGATGCAACAGGGTGAAACGGACAAGGCTTTCAACATGGTTTTGATGTGCATTTTGTACTTGATTGTAGGCTTCGGTATTCTGGGAACCGTCATCATGATGACCAACGAACGCAAACGCGAGTTCTGCATGATGATTTCGCTGGGAATGTCGCGCATAAGGTTGTCAGCGATTACGGTTATTGAAATGATTGTCAAAAGCCTGATCGGAGTGATGGCTGCCATTGTGGTAACGCTGCCGATTGCGCACTGGTTTTCCGCACATCCGATAAAAATGACAGGTGGAATGGCGGAAATGCTATCTCAGTACGGCATGGAACCCTATTTGCCGATGGCTACCCATTCGCATATTTTCACCAATCCAATCATTATCATTCTTTTGATGGTTCTGTTGACGGTAATTTATCCGGTCAGAAAGATTTTGAAATTGGAATTGAGTAAAAACAAATAAACGCAAAAATAAACATGAACATCATCACAGGTGCAACCGGGCAAACAGGCTCAAACATTATCAGGGAACTAAAAAGTAATGGCTTTCCTGTCAGGGCAGTCGTTGGAAATCCCCAA
>JAIRJR010000070.1 GCA_031260575.1 Tannerella sp. | reverse complement strand
CGTTCAAAACTTGTACATCGCATGGCCGAAGTATATTATCAATGACTAAAGTTTTTTTCACTTATTCAACTCACCGTAACTGATAATATAGGAAAAAGTTTTACCTTTGCAGCGTTTTTGAAAAACGGACACTTTTGATTGCTTCCGGAGAGATGGCAGAGTGGTCGATCGCGGCGGTCTTGAAAACCGTTGAACCGCAAGGTTCCGGGGGTTCGAATCCCTCTCTCTCCGCTGAAAGCCTAAGACAAAAGGCGACAAAAGTAAGACAAGCCCTACAAATTCAGTGAGTTTGTGGGGTTTTTTGTTTTTATTCTGTCGGGTGGGAAAGCCAAAAAAGTGCCAAAAGCAGACAAAGGTGTACCCCTTAACTGTACCCCCTGACGGAAATTCTATATGGGGGTACAGTTTGTCCGAAATTGGCAGTGTGATGTCGCGAATTGGCAGTGTGCATATAACTCATTTAAAGTTAGTTTAAAGTAATTTTGCAACATTAAAAAATGAGTTTATGAAAAGTACATTCAGGATTCTTTTCTATTTGAAAAGAGACAAACAAAAAGCGAACGGCACAGTACCTATCTGGTGTCGGATTACGGTTGACGGGCAAGCGACACGTTTTAACACCAAATCAAACATCCTGCCCGATGTCTGGGACGCAAAAGCAGCCAAAGCTGCCGGGAAAACAAAGGCTGCAATGGAAATCAATTCTTTACTGGATGCAATCAAAGCAGGTATCTATAAAATCTACTATGACCTGCAAACACGCGAGAACAGTATCAGTGCCGAACGGGTAAAGAACATATTCCTTGGCATCGAGGTCAAACATCAAACGCTGTTGGAACTATTCAAACGCCACAATGACGATGTGGATAAATTAGTGGGAATAAGTAAGTCAAAAGCTACTTATCAAAAATACGAAGTAACACGCAAACACCTTACCAATTTTATCAAAGAAAAATACAACTTGTCGGATATTTCTTTGAAAGAAATCAATCACATGTTTATTTCCGACTTCGAAGTGTACTTACTTACTACTGCAAAATGCAATTCCAATACAACGGCGAAGTTCATACAGTTTGTAAAGCGGATCATTATTATTGCCCGAAATAATGGCTGGATTCAACATGACCCGTTTGCCAACTATAAAATACGCATCGGAAAAGTTGACCGTGGTTATCTGACACAAGAAGAAATTGAAGCCATCATACAAAAGACATTTGTGTCCAAACGACTGGAACAAGTTCGTGACATATTCATTTTTTCGTGTTTCAGTGGGTTGGCTTATATAGATGTAAAGAACCTGCGCGAAAAACATATCCGCACTTCGTTCGACGGTAATTTGTGGATAATGACTAAGCGACAGAAAACAAATGTTTGTGCCAATATACCCTTATTGGATATCCCTAAACAAATTTTGGAAAAATACAGGGGGACATTACCCAATGAAACAGTGCTTCCGGTATTAAGTAACCAAAAGATGAATTCCTATTTGAAAGAGATTGGCGATGTATGCGGAATCAACAAGAATTTGACATTTCATCTTGCAAGACACACATTTGCTACCAGCGTTACACTTGCCAAAGGTGTTCCCATTGAAACAGTATCCAAAATGCTTGGACATACTAATATCAAAACAACTCAAATTTACGCGCGGATTACCGATAACAAGATTAGTCATGATATGGCTGTTCTTGCAGGTAAGTTAAAAGGAATGGAAATAAAATATGCAGTAAATCAATAAAAAATTAATTATCATGGATTTAGAAAGAATCAAAAGTAAGATTATCACTATTCAGGGACAACAGGTGATATTGGACAGCGATGTCGCTGATTTGTATGAAGTGGAAACCAAGCGTATCAACGAGGCAGTAAAAAACAATCCCGATAAATTCCCCGATGGGTATATTGTTGGTCTTTCAACTGAAGAATGGGCCAACTTGAAGTCGAAATTTTCGACTTCAAGTTGGGGAGGAAAACACAAACTCCCCAACGCATTCGTCGAGAAAGGTTTATACATGCTTGCAACGATTTTGAAGTCGCCTGTTGCGACTGAAAGAACGCTGGAAATCATTGAAACCTTTGCGAAAGTCCGGGAACTTTCACGAACGGTTGCCGAACTTCATAAACACGATGAGGAAACGCAGAAATCAATGTTGCAAAAGAGCGGTGAAATTATTTCCGACATTATTTGCAGCGATTTGAAGCCAACAGAAACGGAAACAACGATTGAACTCAATCTTGCCGTATTGTCTGTTAAGCATACCGTTAAACGTACTACTAAAAAGGAATCGTAATTATGAAAACAGGAAGTATCAGGATTATCATCGAGGAGGGTAAAACACCTTCCATTGAGGCGGAGTTAGTTGATAATAATTTGTGGATAAGCAAATGGGCGATGGCACGATTGTTCAACTGCTACTTTCAAAAAATTGAAATGAACCTGCGCAGTATATTCAAAAACAAATTGTTGTATGAGGATAATGTTTCATACGCATATCGTTACATTGATAAAGGAATTGAAAAACAGACTGTTTATTACAATCTCGAAGTATTGATTTTTTTAAGTTACAGGATAGCAACATTCGAGGCTCAAGTTTTTCGGCAATTTATTATCTCTGCGCTACGTGAGCACCTGCAAAAGAAAGAAACCCAAAAATGCCCTAAACTAATTTGGCATTTCCGTCACAGTCAGGATTATTGGATGAATTAGTCAATAGTCCCCGAATTGGTTAATAGCCCGATTTTGAACGAATCGGGCTATTTTTTTTGCCGTCTGCAACAGTTTTTGCCGTCACCCGGTCAGGCAAGTTTAACGTAATGCGTCCTTGAAAACTTTCGCGGGTTTAAACGCCGGAATGTTATGCTCCGGAATAGTAATCGTCGTGTTTTTTGTAATATTACGTGCTGTCTTTTCGGCTCTTTTCTTCACTGTGAAGCTGCCGAAGCCCCTCAAATAAACATTCTCACCTTCTTCCAGCGACTTCTTAATCGCATCCATCAAAGCCTCTACAATGCTTAATACCACTGTCTTCTCTGTGCCTGTGCTCTTAGCAATGCTGCTAACTAATTCTGCTTTTGTCATGTTATCTTAATTTTAAATGAATAATACGTTCTTAATTAACGGACTGCAAAAATACAACTTATTTATTAATTTACTTGAATACTGTTTATCAAAATTTTAGCCTTCCGGATATTAGTCCGATTTTTTATGAATCTGGATTTTTAGATTCCGCCCGCAACACTCTTTGCCGTTTTCATTCCGCGCCTACATTGCAACCGGCAAAGACAGTTTAGGTGGCGATTAGGGCAAGAGTACAAAAAATTCACTCTGTTCAGTTTTTTGTACACTTGCAGGAGTTATTGCTTCAGGCGATAACAGATAAAGATATAATTTTGAAGGTGTCGTCATTCTGAAAATATTTTATTCTTCATGTTTGTTTTTCTTCTTTGGAAACCAGCCTTTTTCTACCCGTTTGCGCTGTTGGAAAAGTTCGCCGATTGACCAGAACGATGAAAATGCAAACACACCACACGCAGCGGATGCAATAATGTTTTGTATGAACAGCGCGGCTGTCAGTCCGCAGATGCCGAAAAGTAAAAATACACACCAACATTTAACTCCAAAATAGTATTCGCCCTTAACGACCAATGGATGGAAAAGACCGATAATCAGAAAGGTTATTGCCCCGATGATGATTCCTGTTAAATGGTATGTTTCTATAAAATTCATTTCTTAAACTTTTTGTATTTGCCGAGCATGGTTATATGAATACTAACGGAAATGCCAATAAAAATCAAAAAACCTATAATCCAACGCTGTAAATCTGCGAAATAAAACGTCAAACCAAGACAAAGCCATACAAAAAAGATAGAAATCACTTTTTGTTTGACCGGGATTGGTTTGTTGTTGAAATAATCGGAAAGATATTTGCCGAATACCCTGTTTTCGAGCAAAATCCGGTGCATTTTCGGCGAACTGCGTGTAAACAACCATGCCGCCAACAGCAAAAACGGTGTTGTTGGCAAAACGGGTGTAACGATACCTATACTTCCCAAAATAATACAAGTCACACCAAATGTGATAAATAACATTTTTTTCACTTCTTTTTTCTATTTGCAGTTCCGGTTTCTCTGTTTTCCCAAAACATCAGCATTATCCCACATAATTTCAGCGTGATAGCGCAATAAATCAGCAAATTTTGTATCATTGGAATTGAGAAAAAATGCTTAAAAATGAACGATACCATAATTAATGCCACTCCTGCCAAAATCATATAGAGCCACAAACCTGCACGAAAATGTTTTGAACGAAGAGCCGCGATCAAAAAAAGAACTTTAAACGTAATTGCCAATCCAAACAATATCCAAAAATAATATACGGGTGCGTCCAACCATTTAACCGAATAAGCAAGGGCTAACATACCCAGTCCTGCATAAAGTAATATCTTTTTCCTTGTTTTTACCATGAACGTTCTTTTATACAATGAATCTTCCCACCGCAAACGGCGGGGAATTTACTCAAAGAAAAATTAATTTTTTTCAAAATCCGCTGCGCCGTGTTTGCAAAGCGGACAGATAAAGTCAGGCGGCAACGGTTCACCCTCGTACACATACCCGCATATCGTACAGCGATAACCTGTTTTTTGTGCCGCTTGTGGTTTGGGTTTAACGTTTCGATGATAGAAATCATACGTTATACTTTCCTTTTGATTGAGCGTTTGACTCTCTGTGAGCGTTGCCGTAAACAGGGTATGCGTACCGAAATCTATCTTGTCCAAAACGTCAAATGAAAGAAATGCGTTTGCATAACTTGTAAGATAGGTTAAGCCGTTTTCGCTTCGGGCAAAGTCGGTAAAATCTTTAAATTTATCAACTTCATGCCCCGATTGGAAGCCAAAGCGCTTAAACAGTTCAAACGGAGTTTCCACAGTAAGGACTGAAAGATTGAATTTCCGTGTTTTTGAAATCATCTCTTTTGTGTAATTCTGTTTGTTGACAGATACAAGGCAACCCACAGGCGCATTGCTTGTGATTTGCATAAACGTATTGATGATACAGGCGTTGTCCTGCTCATCGCTTTTTGCGGACAAGAGATACAGTCCGTAACTTGCCTTGAATAAGGTGGTGAGGTCATGTTGTGCCATTATTTTTTCTAATTTATTACTGTTATTTTTTTGCCAACTTTGTTCATACGATTGTCCGGCTAACAAACACTTTTGGGCATTGTTTATGCTGCCGGCTCAATGATGGAAGCGTCATCCGGTTTTTTTTTCAAAAAGTCTTTTGATACAGGATAAGCATCCATCAAACCGGTTTCATAAGGTACAAAAAACTGTTTTATATCACTTTCCTTTGGCGAATGGTCGAGCCAACGTTCCTCATTTTCCCTGCCGATGATTAGCGGCATACGAAACGGCGTTTTGCCGCCGTTATGAATTTTGGCGCAAAGTTCGTTTGCCGGAACGGTCAGGATGGTAAACGTTTGCGTCCTTTCTTTTGTAACCGGATTCTGCCAAATCTCATACAATCCGCCTAACGAGAAAATTTCTTCATTCTTCAAAAAGATATGATAGGGAATCACCGATTTTTCATTTTCAGGGTGGTGAAATTCAAAATATCCTGTGGCTGGTATTAAGCATCTTCTGGTTAATACCGGATTACGAAACGAGGGAAGACTAAAAACCGTTTCGGTTTTTGCGTTGA
>JAIRJR010000069.1 GCA_031260575.1 Tannerella sp. | reverse complement strand
AAATGCCGAAATGGAATCCGGGCAAACAACTCAACAAACCTGTACGCGTAAGGTATACACTGCCCGTGAGATTCAGGTTAGAGTAGAAATAACAACACTTTGAAGAACAAAAACCGTTTCAAGCATGAGCTTAAAACGGTTTTTTTTGATATATTATACCATGAATTGCCGTTTTTTTGTACTTTTACCGTAAAAATTAACCATAAATTATATGAAACTGTTTTTGATAGACGCTTATGCATTGATTTACCGTTCCTATTATGCTTTCATTAAAGCACCGCGAATCAATTCAACAGGGATGAATACATCGGCGATTTTTGGCTTTGTCAATGCACTCGAAGATGTATTGAAACGCGAAAATCCGACTCACATTGCCGTGGGATTCGACCCGCACGGACCTACATTCAGGCACGAAGCATTTGAAGCCTACAAAGCCCAAAGAGAAGAAACACCCGAAGACATCCGGATCTCGGTTCCTTATATCCGGGATATTATCAATGCATACCGGATTCCAATCCTTGAGGTTCCGCGATACGAAGCCGATGATGTGATTGGAACCATAGCCAAACAAGCCGAAAAAGAAGGTTTTGAGGTTTTTATGATGACGCCGGATAAAGACTTCGGGCAATTGGTCTCAGCGCGAATTTTTCAGTACCGGCCACGATTTGGGGGCGATTACGAAGTGTTGGGCGTCCCGGAGGTTTTGGCTAAGTACAATCTGACATCAGTCGGGCAGATAACCGACCTGTTGGGACTGATGGGCGACAGTTCCGATAATATACCCGGCTGTCCGGGCGTAGGTGAAAAAACGGCACAGAAATTATTGAAGGAATATGAATCCATCGAAAACCTGATTCAACATACCAGTCAACTTTCAGGTAGCTTAAAAACGAAAATTGAAGGGAATATTGAACAGATCAAATTTTCTAAATTTCTGGCTACCATTGCAATCGATACTCCCATTCGATTTGATGCCTCAATATGTATCCGCAAAGAACCTGATAAGACCAAACTGAAAGAAATATACACAGTACTTGAATTTCGCAGTTTTATCCATAAATTATCCGGAGAAGGTCATATTAAATCCCCGCCGCCGCGTCAACCATCCCAACTGTCGCTCTTTGACGAATTCCCCCAACCGTCCCAACAATCTCAGCCGTCTCAACCGTCTCCGACCGGCGGAACATCCAAACCATCTCAACTTTCCCTGTTCGGCGAATTGTTTGAGACAGAAGAAATGACAACATTTCCGGAGACAAACGATTCATTATCTGACATCAACAACACCCGACACACTTATCACTTAGTAGACTCTGAAGAAAAAAGGCGGGAATTGGGCGCTTTACTGCGCTCGTGCGAATCATTTGCCTTCGACACAGAGACAGATGGGATTAATCCGCTGACAGCCCGTTTAGTCGGTATGTCGTTTGCCGTCAAAGCGTTTGAAGCGTGGTTTGTTCCGGTACCCGAATCGATCGAAGCAGCTTTACCGGTATTGGCATCTTTTACTGAGGCGTTGCAAAATGAACAAATCATGAAAATCGGGCAAAATATCAAATTTGACATATTGGTTTTGCGAAAATACGGAATCCGCGTTGCGGGACAATTGTTTGATACAATGATTGCGCATTATCTATTGAATCCCGAATTACGGCACAATATGGACTACATGGCCGAAACGTGTTTACATTACAAACCTGTTGCCATTGAATCGCTGATTGGAGCCAAAGGGAAAAACCAGTTGTCCATGCGATCGGTTCCGGTTCAGAAAATATGCGAATATGCAGCAGAAGACGCCGACGTCACCCTTCGATTAAAAAATCACTTTGCTCCCCTGTTGGTTGCAGAAAATTTAAATTCGTTATTTTTTGATATTGAGACGCCATTAATCTATGTTCTGGCTGAAATGGAATATTCAGGCGTCACTCTCGACCGCGAAGCGTTGAAACTAAGCTCGGAAGTATTGACCAAAAACATGATCGATTTGGAAAGGGAAATATATCGCCTGACCGGTGTGGAATTTAACATCAACTCGGCTAAACAAGTGGGTGAAATCCTTTTTGACCGGTTGAAAATCACAAGCGACAAGATTAAAAAGACCAAGACAGGCAGTTATAGTACCAGTGAAGATATCTTAGAGAAATTACGAAACAAACACCCGGTTGTTGAAAAACTGCTCGAATACAGAGGCTTAAAGAAACTGCTCAGTACTTATATCGACGCCCTTCCCGAACTGATCGAACCTTCGACAGGGAAAATTCATACTTCGTTTAATCAGACAGTGACTTCGACCGGCCGTCTGAGTTCGACAAACCCCAACTTGCAAAACATACCCATTCGCGACGAAATGGGCCGCGAAATCCGCAAAGCTTTTACTGCCGACCATACCGATTGTGTCTTCTTTTCAGCCGACTATTCCCAAATCGAATTACGCATTATGGCTCATTTAAGTAATGATACGCACATGATTGAAGCATTTGCCGCCGGCGCCGACATTCATTCGGCTACGGCAGCCAAGATATATCGCGTCCCTTTGAATGAAGTGACCTCCGACATGCGCCGAAAAGCGAAAACGGCCAACTTCGGTATCATCTACGGCATCTCTGCTTTCGGACTATCGGAAAGATTAACCATTTCGAGGTCGGAAGCAAGAACTTTGATCGATGGTTACTTCCACTCCTACCCTCACGTAAGAGATTATATGGATGACTGCATCCGGACTGCCAAGGAAAAAGGCTATGTAGAAACCATTTATAAACGAAAACGTTTCCTGGCGGATATCAACTCAAATAATTCGATTGTACGGGGATATGCCGAGCGCAATGCAATCAATGCACCCATCCAGGGAAGCGCAGCCGACATCATCAAAGTAGCTATGGTGCGTATTTTCAGTCGGTTTGAGAAAGAAAAATTACGCAGCAAGATGATTCTGCAAGTACACGACGAATTAAATTTCAACGTTTGGAAAGACGAGTTGGAGAAGGTTCGTCAAATTGTCCTCGAAGAAATGGAAAACGCCGTCCACCTGAAAGTCCCGTTGATAGCCGACTGCGGGGTTGGTGACAACTGGTTGGAAGCGCACTGATACAGTTAATTAGAAAAATAACATACAATACTTTCATTTATTATATCTCGCAACAATACACATTTCTTATATATCTACGAACCGAAATTATTAAAAAAGAGCAGCAATTGTTCGCAAAAATCGGAATAGACTGCCTAACATTTAAGTGGAATTTGGGATTAATTAAAGAATGAGAAGAGTAGCCATCAATGCTGTGCATACAGTTATTTTGAAAACCTGCTTGAATCACGCTCAATTATTGTTCCGTTAAGGAGGACGGTTATAGGCA
>JAIRJR010000017.1 GCA_031260575.1 Tannerella sp. | reverse complement strand
GACAATATATCATAAGTCTCTCTTTGAGGGGGAGGTAGGTTTTTGAAAACAGAAAAAACAATTTTTAATAAGCTGAATATCAGCAACGTAAAAAGAAATAATCGACAAATATTGAATTTAGTCGGTCAATACTGATTGTTTTATTATTTAAATACGCGAATTTTTATAGAGCGATTATGAAAAATCAAGAAAGAAAAAGTGACAATCAGGTGATGTTTTTCGATTTAGTTCAAAAAGAACTCCCAACCAATCATACTTTGGTGGATGTTATTTCCGACCTGTTGGGAATCAGTTCAGATGCTGCTTATCGCAGAATACGGGGCGAAAAGTTAATCGATTTAGAAGAAGCAATTCATTTGAGCAGGCATTTTCAAATTTCCATAGATTCACTGGCAAGTATTACCCCGAAAGATACACTTCAATGCCACTATTCGCCATTGGATTTCAATGATCCGAATTGTTTTTCAGCATTTTTCCAAACTTGGTTATCAACGATCAAAAGTCATAAATCATTGCCTGGAAGTGAGATCAAAACGTTAGTTTCCGATATTCCTTTATTCAACTATTTTCCCTGTAAGGATTTGATGCTATTTATACTTTTTTCATGGAGTAAAAACGTTTACTGTTTTTCAAGAAGCTTTGACGAGTTTATTAAATCTGTTGAAAAAGACAAGCTTATAAAATACCATGAAGAAATCGTACATAATTTCCAGCAAATTCCTTCTACCGAAATTTGGACTGCAAATACCATAGAAAAATTTTTGTACTTGCTGAATTTCCATTATGAAACCGGATCTTTTGACGACAAAAACATGCCATTATTGCTATGTGAACAACTATTGGAAATGATAGAGAAATTACAGAACTATACGGAATATGGAAAAAAAAACCCGCAAGAGACCAACTATCAGCTGTATATTTATGACTTTGCTATTGACAATACAATGACTATATTAAGACACAATAAAAAGACAAAATTCGTCATCAAGCTATACACATTAAATAATATCATGATTTCGGATGAAAGTTTTTGTCAGGAAATGGGTAGATGGATAAACAACATAATCGATCAATCTACGCTAATCAGTGGCGGATCATCGAAAGAAAGATATAAATTCTTTCATAATCAACGCAATAAAATACAAATGTTTATGCAATTATGTTTCGAGCGATCATGATTAGCTATATAAATCACTGATTCCTTCAAAGAGAGAATATAACCGGATCCGCTGTCCAACTTTCGATACGGATTTCGATTTGGTCTTTGGGCAGGGGAGAAGTAAATTCCAAGTTGACGGTTTGCCGGTCGCCGGGCATCAAAGAAATGTAGTTGTCAGAATAATGAACCGGCAAGATGCGTTTACCGGAGCGTTTATCAAATACTTTGATGCGGTTGAAGAATGAGATATTGTCTTTAGCTGCAAGGCTTACGGTTCCGGTATATTGGTTGTTCTGTTGATTGAAGGAAATATTGACTTCGGGTGTTGTCTTGGTCAATCCGCTCAAAGAAGTATAGTCTTTTTCTTTGGTTGTGAGCCAATAAATATTATTTGTCACTTCTTTGCCGGATTCTGCCAGCGATAATTTCAGGAAATAAGCCCCATCTATCCCTTGGGGAACCGGAACTTCAAATAACCGTTCAACTTGGTTGCCTTTAATAGACACAGCCGTTTCCTGTTCCCAAACGACTTTGCCCGACAGATGGTAGATTTGAGCTTTCACCACCGCATCATGTTTTCCCAAGGCAGTATTCACCAGCTCAACTTTTTTGCTAACGATATTATACTGAGGATGCAATGGTTCGCATCCCTTGCGCGTACCATACAAAGTCGCGTTTACATCGAGATACCAATCATACATCTGGCCTCTAAGCGAAGTCCATGGATTTTGTGTTTTCCAGATCAGGATGCCCGTATACCATTCCCACATACGCGAAGCCCAGCCTTCCATAAATGTGCGGTATTGATCGTAGTTGACCACCTGTACATACTTAACATACGTTTCAATATCCGTCACTTCGCCGTAGCGTTCGAGATGATTGCCATACCCTAAATCTTTATGATATACCCATGTCGCATGGGTAGTCCTGCCCCCTCTACGCGGGAAGCCGGCCAATTCCCTTTCTGTCATCATTTCGCGCAAGCTCTCCATTTCGGGCGTGCCGACCGACCCGGCTTCGGGATTGAACGGTGTGGAACGAAATGTAAAAAACCACTCAGGTTCCTGGATACCATACGGGCCATCGCCAACACCACCGATTGTGTTACGTGTAAACACCGTATCAGTCGAGAAACCGGCAAAGTGCCGTTCCGGATCCAAGCGCGGAAACACATCATTCTTCAAAGCCAGATCAATATCTTTTGCCAATGGCCACTCATTCCCCCCGCACCACATCGCAAGGCTTGCATGATTGCGAATCATTTTGACCTGGTCTTCGACCGAAGTGAGGAACAAGGAGTGATTATCGGGATATTCCCATCGACGTTCGCGCGAGTCCAATTTGGTTTGATCATTCCACGCGCCATTGCAATCGCCTGTACCCCAAAGATCCTGAAATACAAGAAGGCCAAACTCATCGCAGGCATCATAAAATTCGGGGCGTTCCAACAGTGCGCCACCCCATATACGAATCATACGCACATTCATTTCGGCATGAAAGCGTACTTCTGCGCGGTAACGTTCGGGTGAGAGGCGTAGTAACCAGTCGGATGCAATGTAGTTTCCACCAGTGATAAAAATCGGCTGTCCGTTAACATAAAATTTTCGCCCTCCGGTGTCGGGACATTTTTCAGATTTGATTTCACGGATACCGAAACGCAGTTGTTGACTGTCGCTAACCCATCCGCCTGTTTCAAAAGAGAAACGCATGTCATACAAATTCTGTTCGCCGATACCATTTGGCCACCAGAGGCGTGGGCTTTTGATTGTCAGTTCCTTTAATGCAACTAACCGTTTTTCGTTCGGCGCCAATGTAATATTCTGGCGAAGAACGCCGGCGTTTGTTTCACATACCAATGTTCCTGTTTGAATTGTGCCGGAAGTGTTTTCCACTTCAATGGAAGTGCGGACAAAAGCATCAGCTTGATTTTCTTTTGGATTACGGACACCCGGTACGCTGGTTACGACATACGGGTGCTTGATTCTGACCGGTCCGGTGGTGGTGATGGACACTTCGTCCCAGATACCGGTATTTCTGTCACGTACAGGTTGAATCCAGTCCCAACCCGGTGTAAATTGCATGGTCACATTACGTGCAATCTGTCCATCGCCACCTTGCCCGCCATTGGGATTCCCGGGATAGTCGGGTGGGTGAACGATCACAGCCAGCAAGTTGGTTTCGTTTTCTTTTAGATAGGGTGTGATACAATAACTCTGACGCAAGAACATCCCTTCATGCGTGTCGTTATTGATGCGTTTTCCATTCAGGAATATTTCCGCTTTATAGTTTATCCCCCTGAAATTCAGACAGACATTCT
>JAIRJR010000015.1 GCA_031260575.1 Tannerella sp. | reverse complement strand
TAAACTTTCTTAATCTTTATTGAGATGTCTTGCCCCGCATCATCTTGAATTGTTAATGAAGTATCTGGATTTTCGATACAACCAATTTCAGCGAGTGTTTCTGAACAAATATAATCAATCCATTTTTGGGGATAAGAACCTTCGATGAAAAGTTTTATCCGATCCATTATATCGTAATTCATTTGCTTGCGGGCGTCCTGGACATTTCGAATAATGTCTTTTGCTAACCCCTCGTCCCGCAGTTCATCAGTAATGGTAAGATCAAGAGATACAACAATTCCGTTTCCATTTGCTACAAAAGCACTGCCTTTTGCCAAGTAATCTACGAGAATAATGCCGGCATCATAATTTTCTTTGTCAGAATCTATTATGAGACTTACATGATCATCAAAAAATTCAAATGCCCCTTGCTTAACGCTCCTTATTATTGCCGCTCTTTTGTCAGGATATTTCTCAGCTATTACAGCAAAATTCGGGGCGTATTTGACATCAGCTATAGCACTTACGTTTTCAGCGAGAAGAACTTCCTTTACATTCAACTCCTCTGCAATAACATTTTCAAAATCCTTTAAAACATCATTGTATGTGCTGTCTGACAAAGCAATTTGCAATGTTTTTAGCGGCTGCCTGTTTTTAATCTGGTTTTTGTTTCTAACAGACCTTGCCAAATTAACTATATTTTGCACCAAAGCCATTCGGTTGAGCAAAACCTGGTCATTAAAAGAATCAGGAATTTGCGGCCACTGCGAAAGATGGACTGACAATTCATTAGTCAAATTTTTGTATAACTTTTCTGCAAGCAAAGGAGCGACAGGAGCCATCAGTCTGCATGTCATAACCAACACATAGTAGAGTGTATCATAGGCGTTCTTTTTGTCATCCGATAATCCGCTCCCCCAAAAACGTCTGCGGGATCTGCGTATATACCAGTTGGTTAATCCATCGATCAACGAAAGCAGATACTCGACATAACGGTTGATTTGATAGTTGTCCATGTGCCCTGTTATATGTTTACATGTTTCATGGAGTTTTGCCAAAATCCACTTGTCTAAAAGATTTTCGGATTGTGGTGTTTTCAATGTCGCCGAATAATATGAATCAATATTTGCGTAGGAGACAAAAAAACTATGAGCGTTCCAAAGAGGGAATATTATCAGTTGTAATGCTTCTTTCAATCCATTTTCATTGAATAAAAGATCGCCGACAAGCATGGCACTTGATTGATACATATACAAACGCAATGCATCTGTTCCATAATTCATCATCAGTTCCATTGGGTCAGTATAATTTCTTGACGATTTAGAAAATTTCTTTCCATCCTTTGCAAGAACTGTTCCATGAACTAAACAATTCTTAAATGCCGGTTTATCAAATAAAGCAACTGAGAGTACATGCAAATAATAAAACCAGCATCGAATTTGACCAGTAAATTCAACAATAAAATCACTGGGGAAATGTGTATCAAACCAGTCTTTGTTATCAAATGGATAATGCTTTTGAGCAAATGGGACTGCGCCGCTTTCAAACCAGCAGTCAAGCACCTCAGGAATTCTATACATTTTTTCACCGCATTCACAATCGATAATTACTTTATCCATATATTGGCGGTGCAATTTGTCAAGTTTTATTCCACTGGCAACATATATTTCTTCAATGCTCCCCATAACGCTTCTTTTTTTACATGATGCACATTCCCAAACTGGCATTGGAGTACTCCAATAGCGATTGCGGGATATATTCCAATCACGGGCGTTTTCCAGCCAGTTTCCAAAACGAGAATATTTGACTGATTCCGGCACCCAATTTATTTCCTCATTCAGTTCAATTAAGCGTGTTTTGATTTTTTCAATGTTAAAGTACCATGCATCTATCGCCTTATATATCAATGGATTTTTGCAACGCCAACAATGCGGGTAATTATGTTCAATAGTGCCATCGTCAATAGCCATTGAATGTTCATACATAAAGCGGATGATGTCTGAATTACTTTCAATTACATTTTTCTGCTCATTTGACACAAAAAAATCTGAAACCAATTCAGTAAATCTGCCTTTTTCATCAACAGGATTAACCAGAGGAATGTTGGCTTTTTTTACACGCCCAATAATCATCTTCGCCAAAAGCGGGAGCAACATGTACGATTCCAAGACCTTCATTGGAGTTAACAAAATCAGCTTCAATTAGACAAAATGCACCTTCATCCTTTTTGTCCTTAAAATAATTGAACAACGGAGTATATTGTAATCTGGCTAAGTCACTTCCTTTGCATCTTTTAACAATGTTTGGATTGTCGCCAAAAACTTTTGTGTAATTGCCCAAAGTATTTTCACATGCAATGATTATTTTATCTGATAAACGTACATAGGCATAATTAATATCTTTTCCAATAGCCAACGCCATATTCGATACTAGTGTCCATGGCGTTCTTGTCCAAGCAACAAAATACACTGGTAAATTATCTAAAACAATATCAGCCTTAAACTGGGCGATAACCCAACGATCCTGGCGGGGTCTTGTAGAATCTGATTCTCGTGTATCAGAAATAGACAGCGTAGTTTCGCAGTGCCAGCAGTATGGAGCAACCCTGTAATCCTGATAGATTAAACCTTTTTCATAACATTGTTTGAAAGCCCACATGACACTTTCCATGAACGTTTTATCCATGGTTTTATAAGCACCATCATAATCAACCCATCGTGCCATTTGCTCAACATATTCTTTCCAGGCATCGTTATTCTGATTTACAATTTCATAACAAACATCATTGAAACGATCTATTCCTATAGTCCTTTCAATTTCGCTTTTATCAGTAATACCGAGGTCTTTTTCAGCTTGGTTTTCTATAGGTAAACCATGGCAATCCCAACCCCATACACGCGGAACAGAGAACCCTTGCATTGTTTGATACCTGGCAATCATATCCTTTATTAAGGACACAAGAACAGTGCCGTGGTGAGGCTTGCCTGTCGGAAAAGGAGGTCCATCATAAAATATTACTTCACCTTTATCTTTCAGAAGTGATTTGTCAAAAATATGATTTTCTCTCCAAAATTCCAAAATTTCATTTTGGAGCCCTTGCAAATTTGGTTTTGAGCTGAATTCATTATATTTCATTACAATTCTCCTTGTGTTTGATTTAATACAGGAATTTGTTAAAAAGAGTTTGTCTGTTTTTAGCGGGATTTAATCAAATCTGGTTCTTGGTTAAAATAGTAGGAACGGAAAATAGTAACATTGTTAAACGGAGATCATGAGCTGTGGAATTTAAATTTGTCATAGCTTAACCTCCATATAAAGAAAAATTGCCTTGTTTAAACAACAGGTCTGTATTTATAATATACATATTTCATGAAAAAACGTCAACCCTATTAGCGTCAAAACCTATATATAATTTCTTTTCATTTATGCCATGAATATAATATTGGCTTCACGCGCAAGAGCGACACTTGCGAAAGTAAATGCGAGTAAAAATATTTTTAAAATTTATATTATTCGACAATTTCGCAACTTTCGTGTAACATAACTTTATAATTCATTAAAATAAAACATTGCCCTGAAAATCGTTAAACAGAAGCGGTAGAAAAATATTATATTTT
>JAIRJR010000353.1 GCA_031260575.1 Tannerella sp. | reverse complement strand
TTTAGCGCGGTTTCCTTGTTTCCTTGCAGCAACGGAAAATCAAACATGGTCAAAAAATCAGGATCGGTACAACCTGTAGGGATTTTAAATTTGTTATCCCGGTTGGCATAAAGAAACTCGTTCGTACTCATTCTTGCCATTCCTGCGATTTCGGGATAATCGGCCTTTAAAGTCGGCCCCAGAATTTTAGGCGTCCAATTCCCACACCGTAAAGCGCCGTCAAATGTTGCACGGTAATAAGTAACATGAAGTTGCTTTTCCTTCGCATGAAACCGGTCATACGACCACTCGTGATAAATCCATGCAAGGATTAAGATTGCGGCAGCCATGCCAATAGCCAGCCCGCCGATGTTGATGGCGGAGTAAATTCCGCCGCGTTGCAAGTTGCGCAAAATGATTTTGAGATGAAACATGATGTCAGTTTTGATTAATTGAATAATTGATTAATTGAGTCAAGTATGAATTATGATTAATTGATTAATTGATTAATTGATTAATTGAGTTTTGTTTGATTCTATGATTCTATTCAGAACTCGATATTGCTTTTACCGGATTAGCCGTCGCCGCCCTGATGGCCTGTACACTCACCGTGAGCAGCGTCAGCGCAACGGTTATCAACGCCGCTGCGGCAAACATACACCACGAAAGTGAAATGCGATAGGCAAAGTTTTGCAGATACAGGTTACCAACCCACCATGCCGTGGGGATGGCTATGACTAACGAAATACCCAGTATTTTCACATAATTGGCTGTAAACAAACTTACGATATCAATCACGCTTGCCCCCAGCACTTTGCGGATGCCTATTTCCTTTTTGCGTTGCTCGGCCATGAACGCAGTCAGTCCGAAAACGCCCATGCAAGCCACCAAAATAGACAATACGGAAAACACAATGGCTACACGGTTGGTACGCCGGTCGTCTTCATAGGCTTTTTCCAGTTCCAAACCGGAAAACACCGGCTCAAACAATTCGTTGGGAAAATGCCTTTTGAGGATTTCTTCGTAAGTTATCAACTGTTCCGGCAGATTTCCTGCCTGTACGCGTAATACGATGGTAGACCGTTCCCGTCTCCCGTTGTAAATTCCGTAAGGTTCAACGGAGCTGTGCAAACTCTCGAAGTTGAAGTTTTCTACTACACCGCAAACTTCGGCAGGCGATTCGGCCAAGTCTACTAAAATCCTTCTACCGATTATTTCATCGGGAGTCAAGCTCAGGTATTCTGTAGTTTTCCGGTTGACAATTAGTTGCGTGATGGAATCGCCAGGATGCCTCACCGGAAGGGATTTGCCGGCAATAAGTTGTAATTGCATGAAACCGGTGAAACCCGGGTCGGCATTCAGCGTAAGCATCCTGATTCCCTGCCTGTCGTCCACATTCTTCTTCAAGATATTTCTGCTTCCGCCAAACAAAAACCTGTGTGCCCTGGTTGCCTCGACTACCGAACTCTGCGCCCTGTAATCGTTGAGAAGAGCTTCGATATTGCTTCCTTCAGGCAACGAGGCCGGGATGCCAATCAGATTATGAGGGTCGAAACCGATGTCTTTGCTGTTGATATACCGCATCTGGCTTTGGATAATAATTGTCCAGGCAATTAGAATAATAGCAACGCTAAACTGACCTATGGTCAATATTTTCCTGACTGCTGCATGGCCTGACATTCCTGAAGATATGCCTTGGCGAATGGCCTTGAGCGGAGGAAATCCGGATAAATAAATTGCCGGATAGGAAGAGGCGAAAACTGTGGTAATTATCCATATCAACAAAGCGCCAAGAAGGAATACAGGGCTTAATGCCAACTTGTAGTGTAACTGTTCGCCCAGCAAAAAATTGAAAACAGGCAACAGAAAGAATGCAAGGAGAAATGCCACCATAAATGAAAGTAAAGTCAATATAGCAGTTTCGAAAAACAACCGAACAATCAGTACGCCTCTTTTAGCGCCAAGGGTTTTGCAGACGCCGATTTCCTTTGAACGTTTTTGCGCCCGTGCCGTGCTTAGATTCATATAGTTGATACAGGCAACCAGCAAGATAATGATTGCCAGTAATGAGAGTGTCTTTACCTTTTCGATATCGCTTGGGGAAGATGATATAGAACGGGTGTAGTTGGACGAGTACAGATGGATGTCTTCCAGTCTTTGCAGCGCCGGTACAAAAAACGCTTCTTCACCCATCAGGTCGGAAACGACTTTGCGTATTTGTGCGCCAACATGGGCTGTGTCGGCGCGAGCAGTCAACAGGCAAAAAGTCTCGTAATCGGTATCTTCCCAATCAAAAGTTTGGCGAAGCCTTGTGGCCGGATAACAATACGGATAAGGAGCTATCATTTGAAACTCATGTACGGAACTGTTTACGGGAAAATCTTTATAGACGGCAGCAACTTCCATAGGATGCTGATTGTCGAGCAGAAATGTTTCTCCCAATGGGGAAGAATTTCCAAACAGTGTTTGAGCCATCTTTTCGGAAATAGCTATCACATTGGGACGCGACATGGCGGCTTCGGGCGATCCTTGCAAAAAAGGTGTATCAAACAACCGGAAAAAGGCTTCGTCTGCCCATATAACCCTTATTCGAAAAGAATGATCATTAACGCGAGCCGCATACGATCTGGAGTAAGTTCTTACAGTCGCAAGCACTTCGGGAATAGCAGCCTCTACTGCCGGCCCTACAAAATTGTTTGTAGCACAATTCGTGACGCCGGGCATATATTTTGTTAAAACCGAATTGATACGGTAAATATTCTTGCTTTCCCTGAATGACCTGTCGAACGACCATTCATTGAAAATCAGCAAACCAATCAACAATACCACCGCTAAACCGATAGATAACCCTGCAATGTTGATAATTGGAAATACACTCCGTTTGGTGAGGTTCCGCCAAATGATGTTGAAAAAAAACAAGTTCATAATTGTGCAATTTTGATTTTTGAATAATTATATTTTCTTACGGCCTTATTATCACGTCTTACGATCTTTTTTACTCACTTTTTATCGCCTTCACCGGATTCGCCATTGCCGCCCTGATGGCCTGAAATCCAACCGTACACATGGCAATCAGCACCACCAACAGTCCGCTGCCGGCAAAAACCCACCAACTTATTCCGATCCGGTACTCATAATTTTGCAGCCATTCTGCCATAATCCACCATGCCAATGGAATGGCCACCACAAATGAGATGCCTGTCAAAACCATAAAATTACGTCCGAGTAAAACAACGATGTCCGTTATCGTGGCGCCCAGCACTTTGCGGAT
>JAIRJR010000300.1 GCA_031260575.1 Tannerella sp. | reverse complement strand
CAGAAATTCGTCATTGCAACGAAATGGTTCTACAAAATCAGTGTTGTATCCCGTTTCACGGTATTTCACTTCCAGTACTTCCACACCGTTTGGAATCACATACCAAACCTCATGCCCATTCATCCATCCGTAGCTCTCATATTCCTGTTCACCATCGCGTGTGATGTATTCGGCGCGTACATTGGGTGAATTGCCCCCCATATAATTGTCGGTCTGCATGTGTATCTTAGCGCCCGCCTTGCCTTTTACCTTGAAATAAGGAGTAATATGACAGTTATAGGGCAGTTTGCAGAAAAGCGTATCGCCGGTAGCCGATTTCCTGATATTGAGATAATCCCTTAGCCCATAATCTTTCCAAAGAGGTATGGGGCGTTTCACCGGTTTTCCCACCGGCGAATCTTCTACGTGCATAAAGTAGGTAACAGTCGACATCCGTCCTTTATACCCCTTCATATTCCATCCTGCAGCCTCTCTACGGGCATCGAAGCGAATATTGCTTTCCGGCAGACGGTAGTTCGGAAAAGGCGCCTCCGTATCTTGGTAGGCGCCATAGACCATCCCTCTCCAACTTTCGTCCGAAACAATCTCCGTATCAGCACTTACGGCTTCAAATAACAATGCAGCCGTACCACTGTTCGCGTGATTAAAGCCATTTTTTCCGAAATGCCATACCAAGACGGCTATTGTATTTTCGCCTTGAGTCAGGTAGGGGGAGATCTCAACTTCGTCGTAATATGTAGCATTCCGTGCCGGTCCGCGTTTCAGCCCGCCTTCAAAGACCACCAATTCATTATTGATCCATAACCAATATTTCGAATCGACTGCGATACGCGCCGTCAGGCTGGAAGGTTTATTCGACAGCGTCAAATCTTTCCTGAAAGCAATCCATGTATTGGGTTTACTTTGGCTTTGTTCAAAACTGATCCATTTCCCTTTCCATCCTGCTTCTGCTTGACACCATGCGATGAGACATAAAAAAATAAATGTGAATGCTGTTTTTTTCATTTGTTGCATACCTTAAGATTTTATGCGACAAATGTACAATTTTTTTCTATTTCCTTATCACAATTTGATCAATTTGTTTACCATCTAATCCATACACATCGAGTATTAATTCATTTTTAGTGATTTTGCCTTTGACAACAGCTTCATTTCCATTGGCTAAAACGGGAAACTTGATTTGATTGTCCGGTTCGCTTTTGGTATGACGGTGGAGATGGCCGCTCAGCATGAGATCAATTTTAGCATCATTCAATATTGGGACTAACTTTTCCAATAACTCCTGTTGTCCATGCCAACCATTTGCAAATGGAGGTATATGCAGAATGACTACTCTGAAAGGAGCATCACTAAATTCAGGTTGTTTGATGGCTTTTTTCAACCATTCTGCTTGTTGGGTGCGGTATTGGTCGTAGGCTGTGATACCGCTATATTCGATATCCGAATCCGGTTTGTCTTCGCCGCAATCCAACACCAAGAAACATACAGGTCCTTGTCGTACACTAAAATACAGCTCGGCATTCAAGGTCGAAAAATAAGTCTGAAACTCGGTTGCGAAAGGACCGCGAGTCTCATGATTCCCCCGGCAATAATACATGGGTATTTCTTTCGCAATAATGTTTACGCCCACATCAATAAATCCTTCAAAGAGTTCCTGCTGAGTATTCACAGATGTCACCATATCTCCATTAAAAAACACGAGGTCATTTTTGGCAGGTTGTGCAATCTCCAATAAGGATTTGATCAAATCACTCCGCCCATGAATATCATTAACCATTGAAAATGTCATTTCGTTTTTCGCATAGTCGTTGGTGGTGAACGTTAGTGGTCCTGTTCGATAGGCAGTTGTCGAAGCTACTTTTCCATAGAAAATATTGTAACTCTGCCTGTACAGTACTTCCTGCGAAAAAACCCGGTAGCGATATTTCGTTCCCGGCTTCAAATTAGTTAGTTTGACTGCATGAACCTTGCCTTCCTTCTTTATTCCATTTTTTGCAGCAAAGAATTTCGGACGCTCCAAATGATAAAAGTGCGTATTGTCATCCGGCGCCATTTCTACCCATGATATGGCATTTTTATCTGTTACCCAGACAATTGTAACTTCATCTTGCCCCATATTCTGTAAATAAGGACCATGAATAATCCTGATATCATTCTGTGCCAATAACGAATTGGCACAACATAACAGGCTAAACAGAAATAATCCAAATAGTTTATTCTTCATACCTATAAATATTTAAATAGTTTTTTAAATTCGATGTCAAATACATAAATAATTCTTGATATCCGGGATTCCGAATCAGTCTGAGTTATTATTCACTTCATCATGCCTCGTAATAGAACCTTTTTCTTAAAGTTCCAGCGTCAGCAATGTTTCCCCTTCAATATTCAACACAGTCAGAGTCATCTGTTTGCCATGCTTGCGGAGAATTGCAACGGTAGCGCCCTGTTCATTGCTACTACCTCCGACAACAACCGGAAAATTGTTTCCGTCAGTACCCTTGGAGATATAATTAAATCTGTGTGTGTGTGCGTTCAAGCATATATCAAACGATGCTTTCGAAAGAACTTCTCCCCACAGGTCGCGACTTGGAACGAATGACCTTGTGCCCATACCATAAACCGGTATATGATGCAACAGCACACGTTTCATTGCCATTATGAACGCTTTCGATTCGATTTCCTTTTTCAGAAAATCTGCCTGGTCCTTACGGAATTTGGTAAAATCATTCAAACCATAATATACCCAGGTATCATCAGGCTTGTCTTCTCCGCAATCAAGTACCACGAAACGCGTGTCGCCGATATTGAATGCCCCATACGAATGATCGCCTCCGATTTTGCCCAACAGGTTCCACAAGAAGGGCGCATACGCTCCACGAGTTTCATGGTTACCACGCAGAAAAACGGATGGAACTTTATCTCCCCCGATACCGCGGCTATAATGTGAGATCGTATTGAGTGCGATGGTTTCGGTCTGTACATCGGCAATGCAATCGCCGTTAAAGAACACGATGTCGTAGGGTATATTATTAACATGTTGGAGCAATTTGTCGAAAAGCGGATATCCGTCGTGCAAGTCGTTGAAAATAACCGCTGTGAAGTCGGTCTTGTTATTGTCTAAGGTAGTGAAACTTGCGATATGACTCATGGCTGTCTCGCCAAATTCCTTGAGATATGGCTGATACAGTATGATTTCGCGCGAACAGATGCGGTAATAATAGCGCGTGCCGGGCTGTAAGCCTGTCAGGCGGATGCGGTTCATCGTATTGTTAGACATGACAATCCCTTCTTCCCATGTTTGTACATGTTGCATATTCAGGCTGTCGGTACCATATTCCAACCAGCTGTGACAGGGAACGTTGGTGACCCACATCACTGTCATGCCGTCGGTAGAAGGATTTTGAAGATAGGCTGGTGTTCTGAAAATGTCAGCTTTATCAGTTTTCAACCGGATATCGGCAAAGAGCGGCAAATGGTCGGATGCCAATGTATTGAGCACGAATTTTTGCCATACGGAATAGGTATATCCTTTTGGTGTATATCCCATGATATAATCGATTTTGCGCCGGGGATTGTCGGAAGGACTTGTAAATTTTGCCGTGTCGGACAATACGGTCCAGTTTTGCCTGAACGCATCCAGCACAGGAGATACGGGTGTGGCGTTGATATCACCGGCAAGGATGACCGGTTTGTCAAAATCCTTAACCGCTTGATCGATAATGCCAACCGAAGCAAGCCGGTCGTCGGCAGTCAATGAAAAGTGAGTGCATCCCAATACATAATCCTTAAATTCAACCAGCAACAATGAGCGTTCCTCCTCCCTTCCGGGCAATGCAATACGTTTCCATGAAACCGGTTTTTCTTTCGACAAAACGCCGATACCATATTTCCCCCCATCGTAAGGGATGGAAGCGCCATAAACAGGAAACATCGCCGTAAGCCTTGCTAACTGCGAGAGCACATCCACACCCTTGCTCCTGTTGGTCACACTGTCTAACTCCTGCAAGGCGACCACATCCGGTGCAACATCATAAATAATATCAGCGATTCGCTGATAATCAACCACATTATCCATCCCAATGCCATTACGGATATTGTAACTCATCACACGGATGGTATTTTCGGTTTGCTGATAAGATTGAGCATATCCTGTAAAGATAAAGAATAGCAAATAGCTAAATAACAATATTTTTTTCATAACAAGTTAAATTATTAATTATTAGCAATAAATTCCCAGAAAATTTCATCACCTGAAATGTGAAACAAAACCATTCCTCTGCTGTCGGGAGGAGATATAAACCAACTGCCTGATACAGAAGAACCTGTAACGAAATAGATACCCATTGCATAAATCACTTCCAAATAATGTTCGTGCCCCTGCAAAATTAACGAAAAATATTAATAAATAAATATTGTTTCCCACAAAAGAATTATGTTTTTTTTATAGTCGGAATTAAACCTCCGGTTTTCTAAATCAACTAAAATATCATATAAATACAATTCTTCACTCGGGAATTCTTACATATCCATTTTTATAAATGTTGTAACGGTTATTCTGTGAACTCCGAGCAAACGGGCGATGGCGCTTTTCGATAGTTTTTTGTCTAAAAGTTTTTGAATTTCAATTTCTTTGCCGGTTAGTTTTTTTGTTTTTGATTTGCTGCCTAATGGACGTCCTAATTTAATTCCTTCGGAGCGTTTGCGGTCGAGGGCGTCTTTGGTGCGTTGAGAAATAAGATTGCGTTCGATTTCGGCCGAGAGTCCGAATGCGAATGCGAGGACTTTTGAATTGATATCAGAACCTAAACGATAATTGTCTTTGATTGTCCAAATATGAATGCCACGATTCATACATTCGTTGAGAAATCCCATAATCATCAATAGGCTTCTCCCAAGACGGGATAGTTCCGAACAAATCAGAATATCCTTTTTCTTCATCTTTTTGAGGAGTTTGCCAAGTTTTCGTTCTTGAAGGGTTTTTGTTCCTGAAATAGTTTCTTCAATCCAATTGTCGACTGTGATTACATTGTTTGAACAATAATTGTTAATTTCAAATCGTTGATTTTCTACTGTTTGTCTGTCGGTGCTTACGCGAATATAACCATAAATCATATTGTAAATGTTTAAAAAAGTGAATACTGATTTTGTCTGACAAATAAACAGCAAAAAAAAATAGAGAGTGACGAAGAATGCAGGAATATGGGTGGACTTTATGATGTGATTTTTACAACAAAAAAAATGCAAAATTTGACTGTTGTGATTTTTTTCTTAATTTTGTCTTAATTATCACGAGAGCGCCGTTCTTGCGAATGAGCGTAAAAAGATATGAAAGAATTAATAATCAATAATATGAATGAATTAAACGAAAGTCAGCGCGAAGCAGTGATGTATTGCGATGGGCCTTCGTTGGTGGTAGCGGGAGCGGGGTCGGGAAAGACGCGTGTATTAACCTATAAAATAGCCTATTTACTCGATCAAGGTTATCCTCCACATCATATTCTGGCCCTTACTTTTACAAATAAGGCAGCACGTGAAATGAAAAACAGGATTGCCTCATTGACCGACGAATTTATTGTTCAGCGATTATGGATGGGTACTTTCCACTCGATTTTCTATCGAATTTTACGATATGAAGCAGAACGGATAGGATATAGGTCTGATTTTACGATCAATGATGCTGCCGACACGAAAAACCTGATACGGAGTATCATCAAAGAAAAACAATTGGATGAAAAGATTTATCAGCCCAAAATGATACAGAGCCGGATTTCGAATGCGAAAAATTCATTGATTACATGTACAGCGTATGAACATAAGAAAGAATATGTTGAGAGTGATATCAGAGCCAAAATCCCACTTTTTAGTGAGATATATAAGACTTATCAAATGCGTTGTTTTCAATCGGGTGTAATGGATTTCGACGAATTATTGTTGCAAACCAATATTTTATTTCGCGATGATGCAGATGTATTGGCAAAGTATCAGGATAGATTCAGGTATGTTTTAGTCGATGAATATCAAGATACTAATTTCGCCCAACATATGATTGTCACACGATTGTGTGAACGACACCGCCGGATTTGCGTAGTTGGCGATGATGCTCAGAGTATATATTCTTTTCGTGGGGCCAATATTGACAATATGTTGGGTTTCAAAGATAAATATCCCGATTCGCGGATTTTTAAGTTAGAGCGAAATTATCGTTCCACCCAAAATATTGTAAATGCAGCTAATAGTTTGATTCAAAAGAATAAAGGACAAATATTCAAGCGTGTTTTTTCGGAAAATGCTCAAGGGCATAAGGTGCGGATTATCCCCACTTGGTCTGATTATGAAGAGGCTTTTTTGCTTTCCGCACAGGTGATGGATGTTCGGATAGAAGAAAGATGCGATTATTCTGATTTTGCTATTCTTTATAGAACCAATGCGCAGTCGCGAATCATTGAGGAAGCGTTAAGAAAGAAAAATATCCCCTACAGGGTATATGGAGGGCAGTCTTTTTATCAAAGGAAAGAGGTGAAAGACCTTATTGCCTATTTTCGGGTTGTTGTCAATCCACATGATGAAGAGGCATTGAAACGTATCATTAATTACCCTTTGCGAGGCATTGGAGATACAACTGTTTCGAAATTACTTGCAGCAGCAACGATTAACCAATTGAGTATGTGGCAGATACTTAGCGATCCGGTGGCTTTTTCGGTTCCGGTCAATTCAGGCACGCTAAGCAAACTCACAGATTTCCGGATGATGATAGAAGCGTTTATCGCAGATCATGCTTCTTTACCGGCTGAAAGAATGGCTGAACGGATTTTTAATCAAAGTGGAATTTCATCGACGATACATCAGAATAGAACAATCGAAGAAATCAGTCAGCAAGAAAACCTGCAGGAAGTATTAAAAGCGGTTTTCGATTTTTGCACAATCAGAAGGCAAGAAGGAGCTGATCAAGTCACCTTATCTGATTTCTTAATCGAAGTGGCATTGATTACCGATCAGGATGAAAAGCAGAATGACAATCCAAACCGCGTGACATTGATGACAGTACATTCTGCCAAAGGTCTTGAATTCGATCATGTATTTATTGTTGGTTTGGAAGAAAACTTGTTTCCATCGGTTATGTCTCTTGATAATCCGCGAGCAATCGAAGAAGAACGCAGGTTGTTATATGTAGCGATCACACGAGCAAAACGCCGTTGTGTGATTACGTATGCAAAAAGCCGCTTCAGAAATGGTCAGAGTGAATCGTGTAGGCCAAGCCGGTTTTTGATGGATATTGATGAGCAATATCTGTCACAACCGATGGAATCGTATGGAATGTCGCGGGTTGAACAGAAAGATGTGCCTCAATTCCAGCAAAAGAGAGATGGTTATTCCGCAACGAGGGTATCGCCTAAAGCGCAAGGTGGATATTATAGCAATCCGGATATTGAAATGTTACTACAACCTCGACTGAAAAAGCTACAATCTGAAGATCGGACGCCGGGCAAACAAGTGGAATCCTTGGTTGGATTCCATGTAGGCGACACCGTGCTTCACAATCGTTTCGGAAAAGGTGAAATCCTTTCACTCGAAGGCATGGGAAGCAATGCAAAAGCAATGATTGATTTTAATAATTTAGGAATCAAATCATTGATATTAAAATATGCAAATTTAACCATCCTAAAAAAGTAGAGTTTCATGGATATTCGGCTGATTCCATCGCCTTGTTATGTGATCAAAGAGGAGTTATTAAGAAAAAATCTTGAATTAATCCGGAGTGTAAAAGAACGTGCGGGAGTTGAAATTATTCTCGCTTTGAAAGCATTTGCGATGTGGAAGGCTTTCCCCATAATCAGAGAATATATCCCACTGGCAACAGCAAGTTCCGTTCATGAAGCGAGACTTGTTTTTGAAGAAATGGGCAGTTTGTCGCATACCTGCTCGCCGGCATATACTGAAAAGGATTTTCCGGAAATCATGAAGTATAGCAGTCACATAACTTTTAACTCACTGTCTCAATATGAGCGGTTTTATCCGGGAAAAATTTGCAAAGACAAGAAGAGGCCTTCATTCGGCTTGCGTATCAATCCGGAGTTTTCGCTTGTAGCAACAGATTTATATAACCCTTGCACCCCCGGTACACGGCTGGGCATTACTTTCAATAAACTCGGTGAAAGTTTGCCGGAAGGGATTGAAGGACTTCATTTTCACGTACTTTGCGAATCATCATCGTACGATTTAGAGAAATTATTAAAAGTTGTCGAGAAAAAAATCGGTCATTTGTTTAATCATATCAAATGGTTGAATATGGGAGGGGGGCATCTGATAACCCGAAAAGATTATGATATTGAACATCTTATCTCATTGTTACAATCATTCAAGCGGAAATATCCCCATTTGGAAATTATCCTTGAACCGGGCAGCGCTTTCACATGGGAGACGGGTTTCCTGATGACAACCGTAGTCGATATTGTTGAAAATGACGGGATTCAAACGGCAATATTAGATGCTTCGTTTACTTGCCACATGCCCGATTGCCTTGAAATGCCTTACAAACCCATCATACGTCATGCGACGGATCCGATTGCCGGTCGACCAACCTATCGAATAGGTGGATGTAGTTGTTTGAGTGGCGATTATTTGGGTGAATGGTCTTTCGATAAACCTTTGAAATCAGGTGATATTCTTATTTTTGAGGATATGATTCATTATACGGTCGTCAAAACTACGATGTTTAACGGGATTCCACATCCATCGATTGCCTTATGGAATCAATTCGATGAAATCGTACTTTATAGAAATTTTACCTACGAAGATTATAAAAGAAGAATGTGTTGATGAATTCGTTATTTTTTTGTAATTTCGCACGATTTTATCATATAAATATATAGTATCCAAATGGCATTATTCGGTTTATTTAATAAGGAGAAAAAGGAAACGTTGGATAAAGGTTTATCCAAGACGAAAGAGAGTGTATTTTCGAAACTTACCCGTGCAATTATCGGCAAAAGCAGGGTTGATGATTCAGTATTGGATGAACTCGAAGAGATACTGATTACCTCTGATGTCGGAGTCGAAACGACTTTAAAAATTATTTCCCGCATAGAAAAAAGGGCATCAGCCGATAAATATGTTTCTACGGAGGAATTGACAAATATTTTACGTGAAGAGATTGCAGCCTTGTTGACAGAAAATAAAACCGAAGATATGGAAGATTTTTCACTTCCAACAGATAAAAAACCTTATGTGATTATGGTTGTTGGTGTCAATGGAGTGGGAAAAACGACTACGATAGGCAAATTGGCGTACCAATTCAAGAAAAACGGTTTAAAAGTGTTTCTGGGCGCGGCAGATACCTTTCGTGCAGCAGCTGTCGAACAGTTGGTTATTTGGAGCGAACGGATCGGAGTGACCATCGTCAAACAAAATATGGGTTCAGATCCGGCATCGGTTGCTTATGACACACTAAATTCGGCAAAGACCCACCATGCGGATGTGGTTATTATTGATACCGCCGGACGGTTGCATAATAAAGTTAATCTGATGAATGAGTTGACCAAAATCAAAAATGTTATGAAAAAAATTATTCCTGACGCTCCTCACGAAATCTTATTGGTATTGGATGGTTCAACCGGACAAAATGCATTTGAACAAGCAAAGCAGTTTACAGCAGCAACAGAAGTGAATGCGTTGGCTGTCACGAAATTAGATGGAACAGCCAAAGGAGGCGTTGTCATCGGGATTTCCGACCATTTCCGTATTCCCGTCAAATACATCGGGTTGGGAGAGGGGATGGAAGATTTGCAGGTCTTTCATAAAAAGGCATTTGTGGATTCACTGTTTGGCGGACAAACACAGGATAAAGAATGAGGAAAAACAAAGTTGATATCATCACATTGGGTTGTTCCAAGAATTTAGTGGATTCGGAACTGTTAATGCGACAATTTCAGCTGAATGGGTATATGGTTGCGCATGATTCCGAACATATTGACGGTGAGATTGTAGTCGTCAATACATGCGCTTTCATCGGTGATGCCCGGGAAGAATCCGTAAACATGATTTTAGCATTAGAGGAAGAAAAAAAGAAAGGCCGGATCGGGATGTTATTTGTTATAGGCTGTTTGTCGCAACGATTTTTTAGAGAACTGAAAAGGGAATTGCCGCAAGTGGATCGTTTTTATGGAAAATTCGACTGGAAAAACCTGCTCGGCGATATCGGTAAGACTTATTTTCCCGAACATGCTGCCGACCGTATGCAGACAACCCCGCCACACTATACATATATTAAAATATCGGAAGGCTGCAACCGTTCATGCGCTTTCTGTACGATTCCGCTTATTACAGGCAAATACCGGTCGAGATCGATGGAAGACATCGTATCGGAAGTGAGGTATTTATCCGGTAAGGGTGTTAAAGAATTTCAATTGGTGGCACAGGATTTAACATATTATGGATTAGACCTCGTCTTTCCTCCATCTTTAAAAAAGAAAGAAAAAGGAGGTCTCTTACCTGAATTGGTGGAACGGATATCCGATATACAAGGTGTTGAGTGGATTCGTTTACATTATGGTTATCCGGCTGATTTTCCGTATGATTTGCTTCGTGTGATGCGCGAACGGGATAATGTGTGCCGTTATTTGGATATTGCGTTTCAGCATATTTCCGACCCGATCTTAAAACGTATGCGTAGAAAAACGACCCATCGGGAAACCTGCGAATTGATCGAACGAATCCGTCTCGAAGTTCCGGGTATTCATCTGAGAACTACATTGATGGTAGGTTATCCCGGAGAAACAGACCGTGATTTTGATGAATTGATTCGTTTTGTCAACGATATACGTTTCGAACGGATGGGCGCTTTTGCTTATAGTCATGAAAGCGGAACATTTGCGTACAAACACCATAAAGATGATATTCCCGATGAAATCAAACATGAGCGCTTAGATTATCTGATGCGGGTTCAAGAAAAGATATCGATGGAATCGAATATCAAAAAAATAGGTAAATTTTTTCGTACCATTATCGACCGTGAAGAAACAGGTCATTATATCGGACGAACCGAATTTGATTCACCCGAAATTGACCCTGAAGTATTGCTGACAAAGGAAATACAATTAACCCCCGGCGAGTTTTATGATGTGGAAATCCAAGCTGCAGAAACATTTGATCTGTTTGGAAAAGCATTATTTTAGAAAATTATACCTGATAATTTGCACAATTGTAAAATAATAACTAAATATGCACGGTTTTTAAGCAAAATACTTATGAAAGAAATTGAGTTGACAACAGAATTATCCGTACGTTTGAACTGGAAAAAGCAGGATGTGGAAACCATGTTGGCGATGTTGGGTGAAATAATCGGAGATAAATTATCTCAAAATGATATCATCAGCCTGCAGGGTTTGGGACAA
>JAIRJR010000239.1 GCA_031260575.1 Tannerella sp. | reverse complement strand
GATGAACACTTTGAAGAATTGAAAGCGATGGAGGAGGAACTGAAAGCCTTCCGGACACTTGACGGCCATCCATACCGGTTAATCCCCCTGCCGATGGCCGATGAAGTGCTTTGGGAAGGGGAACGACTGCCGGCATCGTATGCCAATTTTCTTATTATCAACGGTGCGGTATTACTTCCTTTCTATCAAAGCGACAAAGACGTCGTTGCACAAAAGGCGTTACAACAAGCCTTTCCTGACAGGGAGATCGTTGGAATTGATTGCCGCGCACTCATCAAACAGCACGGTTCATTGCATTGCGTGACGATGCAATATCCTGAAGGAGTGATAATTAATTAGAAAATAACCCGACGGATTTTTATCGTTGATAGCCTCTGCCTCTGATCCCTTCATACATAGCGCGAATGGCTAAAATATCACGATCAGCATTACCAGTGGGATAAAATGTTGATTTAATGCCAACTTCTTTTTTACAGTAATCGATAAAGCCGATTTGAATAGGCACACAGGCTTTCAAGGCAATGTAATAAAAACCGCTTTTCCATTCTTCGACTTTCTTGCGTGTCCCTTCGGGGGCGATAGCAAGATGGAAAATTTTACGTTTTGCAAATTCTTTGGCTAACTGCTCTGTTAATGAAGATTTTTTATTGCGGTTGATCGGTATACCGCCCATACTCTTAAATACAAGATTCAGCGGAAAAAAGAACCACTCTTTCTTTATCAGAAACTTAGCTTTTTTCCCTATGGCGCTATAAAAGAGCTTTCCAATGGTTAAATCAAGGTTACTCGTATGCGGAGCTACACAAATCACACTTTTAGGGATATCATCGCCTGTCGGACCAATTTTCCAACCTAATATGCGCAGAACCAATCTGCTAAAGAAACGTTCTATTTTCAACTTTTGCCTTGTTTTAATAAATGAGCGGGCAAAGGTAATTAAAATCCATAGATACTCATTGCAATTGTAAAAAAAATATTTTTTTGAACTCGTCTATTTACTTGTGCTATCATTGTCATTGTCCCGCTGTGCTGTTTTCCGCTTGCCGGTAGGGCATATCTTGCGACACAAAAAACACGTTATTTCTAATTTTCTATTCACTATTTTTAAAATTGGTCACATTTCTTTGTCCCAAATAAAGCGGGATGATCCAATGCTCTGTTTCAACGCATTTATGACAGTAATCGCAAATTATGTAGTGTGCTTTTTTATAAAACAACAACATCTTCTCGGTAATTTGTTCGATTATATATTATCTTTCAAACTCACATATCCGGCTTGTGATATACATGCTTGTCCCTCGTCAGATAACATCCAGTTCAAAAATCTTCCCCCCACTTCATCTATGTCTGTTGAACGTATTACAGCGTTATATGGAGTAACAAAGGCATAACTGTTATTTCTAACATTTTCATCTGAGGGCATTATTCCGTCAACTTTTAGAATTTTAATGTCAGGACTTATATATAGCCTGTCAATATAATATTTGTAAGTATACCTTAAATCCGCAACCAATTATTGTATTATTCAGATATTCAACGAGATTCGATCGTCATAATTTCACCATATTTGGTGAAGTCCAATAATTGTCGTCATTGTTTTCACAAAGCAAAGCGTTGTTAATAAAAATATTACCAAACGCTTTGCCGTTTGAAAAATTTCATGTATCTTTACTGCTTGAAACCAAAAAGAATACAATATGAAAATTTTCGTGCCAAAAGTAGTAAAATTATCTGACAACATCACTCCCTTTGGAGGTATTTCTTATGTAAATGCTGAATTTAACAATTGCGGATTATCTCAATTGATTGATAATGAATTAGGTGTAAGGGGTAATGGGACGGGGTATTCCCATAGCGATATATTCCGCACCTGGTTCAACCTGTTTTTTTGCGGCGGCGAATGTGCAGAGGACATACAAGTTCATTTACGCGACACACTGGCGCAAATACCCGGCAATACGGTACCCAGTGCGGATACGATGCTCAGGGAAGTCAAAAGCCTTGCGGTAGAAAATACGGAAGTAGTATCCTCTTCCGGAAAAGTATATCAGTTCAACATCAACGAAAAGATGAACAGGTTGAATATGGAATCATTGCTTTTGACCGTTCAGCTTGAAAGAGGTAAAAGTTATGATTTTGACTATGACAACCAAATCATCAGCCATGAGAAATACGATGCGAAGAAAACGTACAAGATGAATACCGGTTATTTTCCGGGTGTAGCTACCATTAGGGATAAGATCGTCTATATTGAAAATCGTGACGGCAATGCCAATGTAAAAACCGGACAGGCTGAAACGATGGAACGCGGCTATCAATTACTGAAAGAACATGACATAACGATTAACCGTTCCCGCATGGATGCGGGCAGTTATTCGGAAGAAGTGATAAAGGTCGTTTCCATTTATAGCCGGTTGTTTTACATTCGCGCCAATAAATGCATGAGTCTTTGCGACCGCATCCGTGAGATTCCTCAAGCAGACTGGAAAAATGTTGAAATCAATTTTAAAGGATACAAGGTTGCATCATTGCCTTTTACGCAATTTTTGGAAGACCGCTATTATCGTTTGGTAGTAATGGGCGAAAAGAGAGACGAGCGGCAAGCCGACCTTTTTTTCGGTGACAACTGTATTTACCGCTGCATCCTGACCAACGACTGGGACAGTACGGAACAGGAAATAATTGAGTATTACAACCAGCGCGGAAGCAGTGAAAAAACCTTTGATATACAAAATAACGACTTCGGATGGAGTCATTTGCCCTGTTCAGACATGAACCACAACACGGTTTACCTGATATTGACGGCAATGATTAAAAATTTCTACAACTTTATTATCCGTAAAGTTTCAAAAGTATTTACCGACATTCCCCCTACCTCACGGCTTAAACGGTTTATCTTCCGCTTTATCTGCGTACCCGGACGGTGGTATTACCGAAGTCGCCAATGGACGTTGGGGTTGTATTCCGACCGTCCTTACGATAAACTTTTCGCCTGAAATACACAGGGAATAAGCCTGAAATAGCGTGCAGAAGGGAGAGGTGTGTCCTGTTCTTAATCCGCCTTGCGATTACATTTCACTGTATATCAATATGTAACGATGATATGTCGCTGAAATCCGGTTTTTCTTATGTGTATAAATTTTATCAATAACCTGTAACTGTATCACGAAAATTGTTCCACACAAACCAAACCCGATTTCGTGGAACCAAACCCGATTTTTACGAAGGAACTTCTCTAAATTCTTCGATATGATACCCAACTATTCCTGAAAAATGAATTTTTTACCCTATAATAACTCAATTGAAAAAAACAAATTTTTTGCTTGCGGATTTAAGGTAACATGAAATATTGCGCAAATGTAAGTTTTTTTATACATTTGCATCTTTTTAGATGATATACTTGTGATATTTATTTTAAATAG
>JAIRJR010000185.1 GCA_031260575.1 Tannerella sp. | reverse complement strand
ATAAATCAAGTGTCAGTTCATTCACCCCTTTTTTTACGATGTTGCCGATCGAAAAAACATTAAAATCGCGGTCTAAGAACCATTTGCCCGGTTCAGGGTTTATCTCCCTGCCATTCAATGAAACCTTATACAGGTGTGCACGTTCTACGACAGCTTGCATTCCACTCATATCAAAATCGCCGGATATGGTAAAGCGATAAGTTGCTTTGAAGCCACCTGTCTGAAATGTATCACGGCTTACGATGTTGTCTTTATATTGAACAGACGAATTCCAAGGATTGCCGGAAGCAAAACCGTGATGTTTGTAAGCTCTGTCGGTTGCATTAAAGATATGCAGGTCGCGGAAAGTCTCAACATCTAATTTTAAGTCACAGAAGTCGATAGTGAGTACATTGTTGTCGGCCGGTTTAATATCGAGTGTCGATGAAGCGTTGACAGTTGTATATATTTTTTTTGATGCCGGCTTTTCGAATCCTTCTGTTTTTTGAGCGAAAACATACAAGAGGAGGCTTCCGGCAGGTGGAAGGTCAAAGTCAATGGCGATATGCTTTCCATCAGTAGTTTCAGGATAATCAATTATTTCGCCTGTGAGTGTATTCAACTCGACAGCGTCTTGTCCGGCAATCGAAATTTTTCCCAAAGCCGGTTCGTTGAGGCTTGAATTGGCTAAAAACAATACTTGCCCATCTTTCATCATGCGACGATGGTGGTAGAGATTCGTACGATTTATTTCATTAAAAATGATGTCCCATGATCCGAAGTCATTACGAATGATGTTATCTGTCAGGCTTGTTAATAGCTTCACATTGGTTTTCCCGGCAAAATACTTTTCCATCTCGGGATCAGGTATACCGTCTAAATGCGATGGAATTGAAAATGAAAAGACTAAACCCCCATTGTCGATATATTTTTTTAATAATATCCACGTAGGGGTGTCGATATTTTCCAACATCGGTGGAAGAACGACCTTCGTGTAGGAGCGTTTATTGATTATAAATTTTTTACCTGCTATTTTCCCCTGATCTTTGATGATATTTTCACTGCCAAGGTCATATTCGACTTGCGCTTTTTCGAGTGTGGTGATAAATGACTGGAAGTTTTGTCCTATTTCCCTGTATTTGTTTGTACTGTTGATATTGGTCGGGTTGGTGCGGAAGTTACCTGTTCGGTATCCGTAATACATCCATATCGTGGAGGTGGGTTCGAAGATCAGTATATCGTTGATTTGCTGTCCGGATGATAGCGCCATTGAAAGACGTGCAAAGTGCATATTCATATACTTATAGTATGGCCACCATGGCGAATGATCCGTGAAATCGGGCGGATAGTCGTATTTGCGCGATCCGGCGATGCTCAAATGTGCGAGATGTTGGTTCATAAAGTTTACGCCCAAAGCATACTCCCAATCTCCTAACCGTTTGAAGTCGCGAAATGAAGTTTCCCAACCACCGCCTCCGTATGTTTCGCTGAATGTACGCCGATAGCCCATCTGATTGGCTACACTGCTCAATTCCTTTACGGAGCGTATATTTCCGAATTGGGCTGTTGGTGACACATCGTCGAACTGGTTGAATAGCATGTCGATACCGGGCATCTGGTGCCATGCATACATAGCCATATTGTCAGGCCCATGCCCTACATCAGGCCATCCGTGTTCCCAATAATGACCGGTGAATAATAGATTATTGGCTTTACAATAATCGTAACAAGGTTTTGCCCAGCGGTCGATAAACATTTGAAGCAGTGTCTGCTGGTAGTTATGACGCACACGTTTCCAGTCGCCTGTTTCTTCGAACATGGAAGGCAAGACAAGTTTGAGATCATAGCCCCATTCCTTTTGGAATTGATCAAAAAGATCAGGCGTCCACCGGAACCCTCCGGGCGACTGTAATTGCGGTTCATCGGTGAACCAGCCGGGCATATATTTTCCAAACTCATCGCCTGCAACGCGCTTGTAACCGGTCATGGTTAATTCGATAAACTTCTCCGTCACACCGGGAACGAGTAGATCAACATACGAGAAACCTCCATACCAAGGTGACGGACGATTTTGTACTTTCGAGAACGCATAATAATTGCCGGTCTTCCCAATTTCAGAAGCGATGTTGGCTGTGATATCAATCCATTTGCCTCCGTCTTCTTTCAGCCAAATAAAATATACTGAAGTGGTATCGGGCAAAACTTCAAACTTTCGCATTGTGATACCTTGTCCTTGATTGTAGCTTTCGGGCATTTGCGCCGGTACATGACCTCCTGCAAAGCCGCTGGGATACGAGTTTTCGTCGTAAATCCACGTGTTCAACCCTAATTCTTTGCCCTTGTTGAGTGTGTAACGAAATAGATTGTACCATTCATCATTGATATACTCGGTAATTAATCCGGGACGTGGATGTACAAACACTCCGCCAAAACCTTTGTCTTTTAAATCGGCCATCGTCCGGTCAATCATTTCGCGGGTGATGGTCGTGTTCCATACATAGAGAGGCGCAGAACCATACTCACGCGCCGGCTCCATAAATTCTTTTTGCAGCATTTTAAAATTGCTGATGCCGCCATCATTGTCCTGCCTGAAATCGCAAGATGCTAAACCCAGGATGCCTGCAAGGCATAAAACGCTGATTTTTTTACATAACTTCATAGAAATAATTATTACAATAATGAAAAGGAATAGCAAAGATACATATTATTTTTGCATACTTTAGAAACCATATCACCTAAAGATGGTTTTTTTGTAAAAAACTATCTAATCTTGATTCTTTCCACTTGCCGAATGATTCTATCATCATCCGATATCCCTTCTATCACAACAGAATAGGTGGTTGGAGAATCTGACGTGTAAAATTCAAAAGACGCTTTACCATCATACGAAACGAATAAATCCGGTTTCCAGAAAATGGTTGTACGATAATCAGGAATGTCATAACCTTTAAGTTCAGGTGTATCATATTTGGGTGCGTAAAATTCGACAGGTTTCTGATACCCCAACGGCTCAATGATGGCAATATTCTTTTTGGTCTCTCTTGGGATGTCCGGCGAAATTCCACTTCTTGTTGTAATACTGATTACACCCCCTGCACCTTGTACTCCAAAAATGCTTG
>JAIRJR010000137.1 GCA_031260575.1 Tannerella sp. | reverse complement strand
CAGCGAAACGTGGTTTCAGGGTTTTAATATGTAGTGTTCCCGCTGAAGCATAGACACGGGCGGTCTGGAAGATATCGTCGCCCGAACCTGACGACAATGAAACCATTTCAACATTATCGAGCGTAAAACGGCTGATGTCTACCTGTCCGCTCTGTGTGTCAGCAATGGATACACCATCATAACTGACTGCCGTATGATGTGCGCCGAGGCTGCGAATGGACACAGTCTTCAGTCCTCCTATTCCACCATAATCCTTGACGGAAACTCCGGAAAAGCGACGCACCGCTTCGGATAAGTCCTGCACGCCAAAGCGTTTGATTCCCTCATTATCTATGGCTTGAAACGGAACGGTTTGTGTAGTAGAAGAAACACGTTGCCGACCTACAACCGTCACATCCGAAAGTTGGATCGTCTTTACGGTATCCGCCGGAACAACCTGTTGAGGCAGTCGAGCGAACGCAGAAGCGTCCGTAAGGGAAGCGAAACACATACATACCAGGTATATGTTCATTTTTGCAAGCCGTTTCTTATGCATAAAAAAATTTTCAGCACCTTCACCCGAGATGATGCAATTTAAACTAAACAATGGCAGGTTTTCTGACTTGTTCTCCTTTTCGCCGGCTGCCTTCCCGATCGTAGTGATCAGTGGCGATGTGTAATGCCGAGGATTCAGTAACTTACAGCTGCGGGTACAGTACCGGTTTCGCACCGGATTCCCTATTACTAACTGTCTGCGAATGCAGAAAGCAGTTACACCATTATTTGGGAGCAAAGATAGGTAATGGATTTGGACTACGCAACTATTTTTTTAAAAATCATGCGCAGAGACTACTTAAACCAAAAATGTCATGACCCCGTCTTCCTGCCTGAACCGCTTATCATGTTCGAGTAAAAAACGGATGACCCGGATATTTTTTTCTTTTTCCAAAGGCAATGATTCGGCTAAAGCACGGATTTCTTTTCCCTGTCCGGATAAGGATTCGATGAGTTTGTCGCGCACGGAATTAAACTCCCATTGCGTTAAGCCTGACTGTGATTTCTTCAGGCAGATATCGCATGCTTTGCAGTCGGTTGTATTTTTCTCGCCAAAATAATGAAGCAGAAGCCGGGTGCGGCAATGATGTGTTTCATTGAGGTATTCGATCACTTTTTCGACACGCTTTTCGTCCTTTTTTTTCCGGTCTTCGTAAGCAAAACGGGGAATCACTACATACTTTGGTTCTTCCCTGGGGCGCGTGTAGACTATCTGAGGTACTCTTTTTCGTGGCACATAATGAATAATCCTTTGTTTCGATAGAGCAATCAGACGGACATAGACCTCCTGATGAGAAACTCCGGCCCGCGTAGCAATCACCGTTTCGTCAATAAACACATAATCGGCAAATAAACCGGTATACGAACGAAGGATGATCTTTACGATATCGTTTGTTATTGGATCCTGATTCAATACATGGTATAATTCATCGCGTGTCACCGTAAAAATCAACCGCGAAGCATGATCAGGCTCCTCCACATAGGCGATATATCCCGATAACTCCAATATCTTCAGTGCAAAATGTGCCTGGGTGAAAGAAAACTTAAATGCTGTACAAAAGTCCTGAAGCGAAAAATCATGTGTCGAATAATCGCCAAACCCCGAAGCGATTTGAAAATAATTGCTCAATGCATCATATATCCTGACGATATAATCTTTCTCCGGATATTCGTCTGAAAAATGTTTTTTCAATTTTGCATTTTCTCCGGCATTGCATAGCATGACAGCATATGCTTGTTTCTCGTCGCGTCCGGCTCTACCGGCTTCCTGGAAATACTCTTCGAGCGAACCGGGCATATCCCAATGTACCACCAACCGCACATCGGGCTTGTCGATTCCCATACCAAACGCATTGGTTGCGACTATCACACGGCAGGCATTTTTCTTCCATAGGTTTTGACGCGTTTCTTTGGTTTCGCGACTAAGCCCGGCATGAAAGTAATCGGCCGAAACACCGGATTGCAGCAGTATTGTCGCGATCTCCTGTGTCTGCCTGCGATTTCGTACATAAACAATCGCCGTGCCCGGCACCCTGTTGAGTAAATAAAGAAGCGTCTGCTGTTTGTCTTCCGCATATCGCACCACATACGAAAGGTTTTGACGTACAAAGCTTTTTTTAAAAACGTTTTGATGCTTGAAAAGCAGTTTTTCCTGAATGTCGTCAACCACTTCGGGAGTAGCAGTTGCCGTAAGTGCAAGAACAGGTATGTCCGGTAATAATGCACGGATCGAAGCAATATTCAGGTAAGAAGGGCGGAAATCATATCCCCATTGTGAGATACAGTGGCTTTCATCTACTACCAACAAACTGACATCCATCGCTTGCAGCTTACTTATGAAAAGCTGTGAAGAAAGACGTTCGGGCGAGACATAGAGAAATTTATAGTTTCCGAAAATACAGTTTTCCAATTGTGTGATGATTTCTTCCTGCGACATCCCGGTATAAACTGTAGTCGCTTTGATACCAATCGCTTTCAGATTATCTACCTGGTCTTTCATCAATGAAATCAAGGGTGTGACGACAAGGCAAATCCCTTGCAACATCATTGCAGGCACTTGAAAGGTAATCGACTTTCCACCACCGGTCGGCATCAATCCAAGAGTGTCTTTGCCTTTACATATCGAGCGGATAATATCCTCTTGTAAAGGACGGAAAGAGGTATATCCCCAGTATTTTTCTAATGTGCCAAGAAAATTGGACGAATCCACTTTTTTTAGAAATTAGTTATTAGAGATTAATTGTCAGTTCTCAGTTTCAGTTGGTGAGGCTCTCGAACCATCAATTTTCAATTCTTAATTCATTCGAGGGCCGAATGTCTTTGACCATCAACTGAATGGTGGTAATTCCGTTGTATGTGTTTTCTTCGACTGTATAACATATATCAAATGGCTGACCATCTTTGATATAGCTAAAATGTTTGTGCATGCCGAAAGCGATTCCGTGAACAGGCCCTCCGTTACTCCGGTCGTCATAAATCTCAAGTTTCAAATGATCCTGTTCTTTACCGACCAACCGGCTGGTGCCATAATCCTGTAAGCGCAACGAACAGAAAACCGGTTTTTCATTGTTCGGGCCAAAAGGATTCAACCTTTTCAGTTCGTTCATAAATCGCATGTTGATGTCTTTCAGATCAATCACTTGATCAATGTCAATCTGGGGCATCATTTGTTCCGAATCAATTTCACTGGCGGTGAGTTGCATAAAACGTTTGGTAAAGGCTTCCAAGTTCTCCTCCTTCAACGAGAGACCTGCTGCATAGGTATGACCGCCGAAATTCTCCAACAAATCACGGCAGGCTTCGATGGTTTTATAAATATCGTATCCGGCAATCGAACGTGCTGATCCTGTGATTAATTCGGAAGACTTTGTGAGTACGACCGATGGACGGTAGTATTTTTCCGACAGCCTTGAGGCAACGATTCCAATCACCCCTTTATGCCATTCCGGGTTATATACCAGGATTCCTTTCTGGTCTTCTATGTTTTGGATTTCGTTGATTATCGCATTGGCTTCGTCGGTAATTCGTTTATCCAATTCGCGCCGGTCTTCGTTATATTGATTGATGTTTTCACTTTTTTCCTTTGCAATTTCTTTGTTTTTTGCCAATAACAGCTCTACGGCTTCTTTACCGTTCATCATTCGTCCCGAAGCATTGATGCGCGGTCCGATCTTGAATACGATATCACTGATTGTGATCTCTTTGTCCGTCAAACCGCATATGTCAATGATTCCTTTTAATCCCAAACTCGGATTGCTGTTCAATTGTTTCAACCCATAATAGGCCAAAATACGATTCTCGCCTGTGATGGGCACAATATCGGAAGCGATACTGACGGCTGTGAGTTCGAGCAATTGCTCAAGGCCTGAAAATGGAATGTCATTGCTTTTGGCAAAAGCTTGCATCAATTTGAATCCGACCCCACACCCCGAAAGATGTTCGTAAGGATATTCCGAATCTGTTCTTTTCGGATCTAACACAGCTACGGCATTGGGCAATATATCATCGGGCATGTGATGGTCGCAAATAATAAAATCAATCCCTTTTTCGCGGGCATATTCAATTTTATCAATGGCTTTGATCCCGCAATCCAATGCAATAACTAAAGTGAATCCATTTTCTTGGGTATAATGAATGCCCTTGTTCGAAATTCCATAACCTTCGTCATACCGGTCAGGGATGTAAAAATCCAAGTTCGATGAATAAGGGCGCAGGAATTTATATACCAAAGCAACGGCCGTGGTCCCATCCACATCATAATCTCCGTAGATCAAAATTTTTTCCTTATTACCCAAAGCTTTGTTTAATCTTTTGACTGCCTTATGCATATCGGGCATGAGAAACGGATCATGCAAATCATAAAGGCTGGGTCTAAAGAATTTTCTAACAGCTTCTACAGTAAAGATGCCCCGCTGAACGAGCAAAAGACCGGTTACCGGATTGAGTTCCAACTCCTCCGCCAACGTCGCCGCTAATCTTGCTTCTTCTTCTGTATTGGTACGAATATTCCATTTGTTTGTCATTATATATTGTTTTTTTCTTTTTTCGCACTCCATATTGCATGTGACAATTCCTTGGAAAATCTCATACAATTTGAATCTGTAAAGATACGGATATTAAAATGATTTTATAGCAAAATAATAATAAAAAATGAAATCGTTTCTATTTTTTTCACAAAAAAAAACAATTATTGTATTTTCGTTTAAAATATAAATTTTGCCTTATCTCAAAATAAATCAAAGAGGTTTATTCATCATATGTGTGATTTGTACTATCTTTGTAAAAAATTATCCACATGAAAAAATTATTCTTTTTTTTAACATTTTTGTTTTTTTTAGCGGCAACTACTTCTTATGCCCAGAAATTTGTTTATGACATCAATCGAACCGAGTATCACGACGACATGTTGTTTGAAAGTGTACGCCGTATCATTCGTCTTCCCGTTGTGAACGGCTTGCTTTCAGTCAAATGCGACTTCCACATCCATACTGTCTTTTCGGATGGCGATGCCTGGCCGACGGCAAGGGTGAAGGAGGCCTGGCAGGACGGTTTGGATGCGATTGCCATTACCGACCATACATCGGCTGCTCCATCTAAACGCAATGTGACAGGCGGGCCTAATGCTTCGTACGAAATCGCTAAACCCGAAGCCGACCGTCGCGGATTACTATTGATACAGGGAACGGAGATCACACGCTCGAAAGAAGAAGGAGGCCATCTCAATGCCATTTTCATTACCGATGCGGAAAAGACATTGGATGTCCCCACCGAAGATGCCGTTCGGGCAGCCGTCAAACAAGGAGCGTATATCATCTGGAACCATCCCGGATGGGCGATTGACACGTGCATGATGTTTGATGTGAACCGGCGGTTGATTGAGACGGGCGATATTCATGCGGTTGAGGTATTCAACGAAGCGGAATGGTATCCACGTGCCCTAAGTTGGAGCCGTGATTTGAAATTAGCGCCAACAGCAGCAACCGATATCCACTATCTCACCAATAGCTTTTACCGCCTCTCAGGCGATGTAATCCGCCCCATGACCATTGTATTGGCGCGCGAAAAAACACAAGAAGCCATCAAACAAGCGCTTTTCGAGCGTCGAACAATCGCTTTCTATCATGGAATGCTTGCCGGTGATGCCCGCTTGATGACCGACTTTTTCTTTGCCTCAGTCCAAATTAAAAAAATAAGTACGACCTACGACCGTGACCGGAATGCCACTTATCATTACTTGCTTTCGAATCCGTATGATGTACCGTATGTGATCCAACTCGAATCAAACCCCAAAAAGATCACCTTGCATCCCAATTCGGAAGTGTCATTTTCATTACCCGCCGAAATCAAAGAGGTAAAAGCCAACCTCCTCAACCTCCATACCTACGAGTATGAAACATTATGGGTCGCCATACGGTTACCGGAATAAAACTTTTAGTAAGTCGCCCGATTTCTTTGTGTAAAATCTTGTTTCTTATACGTATGTTTTACACTTGACATTACAATAGATTGAAGCGTTTCAGCGCATTGGCCACCCCGTTGTCGTCTACCGTTGTGGACACATAGTCGGCGGCGGCTTTGACGTTGACTTTGGCATTGCCCATAGCCACGCCGATTGTGGCGTGTTGCAACATGGAGATATCATTGCCACCATCGCCAAATGCCATTGTATGTGCAGCTGAAAGACCAAAATAGTCCATCATTCTATCCATTCCTGTTGCTTTGCTGCAATTTTGATCATTAAAATCCACAAAAATGGGATGCCAACGGCAACCGATACAATCTGTAAGCACATGGGTTAATAATTCCGTTTCGCGTTCCGCATCAATAAATGCATCCAGCTGGTAGATAGTATGTTTTAAGATTTCAGCAACAGGTTTTTCAGGCGGAAGCGGAACTTTTACCAATTTACTTAACGACAGCATCAAGTCATCGATATGGTTGATGAAATTACCCTTATCTGTCATAAAAGAGCAAGAGAAAGGTTTCTCCTTCATGTAGATAGCTAAGCGATCCAAACTCTCTCTCGAAATGGGATTTTGCGCGATCACTACTCCTTCCGAATCGGCACAGTAAGCCCCGTTGGCTGTAATAAAGCCATCGAATGTCAGCCCTTCCAAGTTGATGATATCACTCAATGAACGACCGGTTGCAATAACGACTTTAATGCCTTTATTCCTGAGTTGGTTGATCGCCGCTTTCGTCGACGGCGGAATGGAATGGGTTTTGAAACTGACTAACGTGCCGTCAATATCAAAAAATACGGCTTGAATGTTAGGCGATTGCGGAACTGCCAAACCTGCCTCATCCTTGTTTCTCAACGAGGGTGAGTAGAAATTATCTTTATTCATTTTGCGACTCTCTCCAACCATCTCAGCATTACCAACATAGTGCACATCGAAATAATACAGGCCGTAATAAATATGCTCCATGTTGTCCAGAGTGGTATACTTTTATAAAATATTGCGCCGATAAAAAGCAATTGGTTTCCCAGCGCCGTTGCACTTAGCCAACCTCCCTGCATGATACCCTGGTATTGCGGAGGCGCCACTTTCGATACAAATGCAATACCCAACGGACTGATAAAAAGTTCGGCTATTGTGAGAATAAGGTATGTGCCAATTAACAACCATGGCGTTACACGCGCTGCATCGTCCAATCCACCCATTGCCACCCGTTCGGCATAGCCGGGCAGACCGATCGAACCCACAGCCATTAATGCAAACGACGCGGCAGCAATACCCATACCCAAGGCAATTTTCTTTGGAGTTGATATCTCAATCCCTTTGGCTCGCATCCAACCGAACAAAGCCATTACCAGCGGAGTAAGCATGACTACAAACAATGGATTGAAAACCTGGAATACTTCCGCTCCTTCGAGTGTTGTAAAGCCTAAGTTGATTTTCAACATTTGGGTATATTCATTCGCAAACAAAGTTAAGGTTACTCCGTTTTGATGAAACGAAAACCAAAAGAAAATAACCACCGCATAAACAGCAAATAATGCATAAATACGTTGCTTAACTTCTTTGGCATCCATTTGTATACTTGATGCCGTATGCTGTTGTGCTTTTGATTTCGCTGCCGGATCGGGTAATTTGCTCTTGTTGGCTAAAAAGACGGCTAATGAGATTAGCATGGCAAAAATGGATATGCCAAAAGAATAGTGATATCCGGTCATAAACACATTCAGGTATTCATTGGCAAAAGCTGTCATATCGCTTGAAGTGTTTCCTGCCGCTGTCGCAAGTTCCATAAAACGGGCAGACGCATCTGACGAGATGTCACCGCTTATCCATTGATTACACAACTTGGGCAAATCGGAATCAAAAGCAAAACCCTTACTCTGTACCCACCAGTTACGCAAACCTACTGCCATCAGGGGAGCAAACATTGCTCCAATGTTGATGAACATATAAAAAATTTGAAATCCGGTCTCTCGCTTGTCGGTATATTTCGGATCATCATACAATTGCCCGACAACTGCTTGAAGGTTACCTTTAAATAATCCGTTGCCGAAAGCAATGGAAAGCAAGCCCAAACATGTGATGGTAAGTATGACAGGCATATTCTGTACCGGCGTCTGTGTTGGAAGGGCAAGCAGAAAATAGCCGATAGACATCAGTATAAGTCCGACCAGAATGGTGGATTTATATTTTTTGGTTTTGTCGGCAATAAAACCACCGAACAACGCAAGCACATAGATTAGCGCATAAAAAACAGAATAGATGATAGCACCTTGCGAACCGCTGAATCCGAATTTATTGTTTAAAAACAACAGCAGAATTGCCATCATGATGTAAAATCCGAAACGCTCGCCCATATTGGAAAGAGCTGCACTAATTAACCCTTTGGGATGTCCTTTAAACATAATTGTAAATGTATTATTTGTTGTATTAATTATTTCTGAAAATCAAATCATTATCCTGACACTTGAAACCTGAAACCTTCATTGATCGATCTGTTTGATTGCACCTGTTTCGGGATAAAAAGTTACTTTGACGGGCGTTTTTTTGTCTTCAAACATGACCGGCGCCAAGCTTTCCTGCGAACCAAATTGAGCTACTTGATGTTCGCCTACGTATAGCGTGTTTTGCGCTGTTTTGATCTCGATGCGGGCTTTGCCGGGCATATTGTAGATAATCCCTTTCATGGATTTCTCTTTCTTCTCAGCTTCTTTTGGAGGTAATTCCTGCGCTTGTTCCGTAATTCGCAGATTGATCAAAACAGGTTCGCCACCCAAATCATCCGCGTCTAAAATGCCCTGCCGTTTTGAAAAACGAAACAAGACTTTTTCATTGATGGCTCCGTTTGGTATTAAAGTGATATCGTGCGTAAAGGTCTCTTGGGTGGTACGCCCCACAAAAAGAGAGGTCAACATTTGTTCCTGATCCTCCAATCCTTTAATAACCATCCTCATCGCATCTCCGTCTGACGGCATATTCTCTGCATTACCCGTTAAGATATCCAATTTCCGTTCCCGAAGCAGAAAAATCTGTTTTGCAGCTACTTCCGCTTGTCGTGCTACGATACCGGCTTTCAACAATTCTTCCGTATACACACCGGACACATTCATGATGCCTGATTCTGTCGCATTCGGTGTATCACTTGCGGCTGCAACAGCGGGTAAATAATCCGTATTAATGGAACATAAAAGCCCATCTTCTGTTAAATAAACATAAGGGGCTACCGTACCGGGCTTAAATTCAACAATATACGTTTTGTCGATATCAGGAATGCCTTTGTTTGTCAGCTTAACTTTATTCAATTCATAAATGATTTGATCTTCCACAATCGCATCTTTTATACCTAAATACAAATCTGCATACTTGTAAAACTGTCCTGCTTTACGGGTTATTTTTGTCATTTCACTTGTAATGATGAAAACGGTTTTGGGAAGTGAATAGGTAACCCCGTATCCCGTAGCTTTGGTGGCAATTTTCTTTTCAACCCGGGTGGTTTGTGCCAAAGTTAAGCTGACACTCAACAACATGAATACTGCAACAACTGCGATATGTTTCATTATTTTGAATAATTAATGCGAAATCGTTCACAAATTTATTCAAAATATTTCAAAATCACAAAAAATCTGTATTTTTTGCTTATTTTTGTCCGAAAAATTAGAAATACGCTATGGATAATAATCAAGTTACAAACGAAATTCAGGTGGAACTCACCGATGAAATTGCGCAGGGAATCTACTCCAATTTGGCTGTCATTGCCCATTCAACGTCCGAATTTATCATTGATTTCATTCGCGTTTTACCCGGAACACCGAAAGCACAAGTAAAAAGCCGCATTATACTGACACCTGACAATGCAAAACGGCTACTCTATGCGCTTCAAGACAACATCAAAAAATTCGATGACCTGACCAAACACGGAAAACAAATCTCTTTCGATCAGTTCATACCACCCATCGGGGGTATTCAGGGGCAGGCATGAGACCTGTACGCATCACAATGCCTTCAACATTCGAATTAAAACAGCTTGCGCTGAGATTTCACGGTTTGCCGCTTCTTGGATGACAATGCTTTGCGGACTTTCTATCACTTCGTCGGTCACAATCATATTCCGGCGAACGGGCAGGCAGTGCATAAAATAGGCATTATCGGTCAGCGCCATCTTTTCGGAATCGACCGTCCACGAACGGTATTTACTCAATATCTTTCCGTAATTCGGATCCATATAGGCAGCCCAGTTTTTGGCATAGATAAAGTCAGCGCCTTCGAATGCCTTGCGTTGGTCGTATTCGATGCGGGCATTGCCAACAAACTCCGTATCAAGCTCGTAACCTGCGGGATGGGTGATGACAAATTCGTAACCTGCGGCATTCATCCACTCTGCAAAACTGTTGGGCACAGCCTGAGGAAGCGCCAAAGGGTGGGGCGCCCATGTCAAAACCACCTTCGGGCATTCCTTCTTTTTAAATTCTTCGATTGTGATCAGGTCGGCATAACTTTGCAGCGGGTGGCGTGTAGCCGCTTCCATGCTGAAAACCGGACGCCCTGAATACCGGATAAACTGATTCAGTATCTTTTCATTATAATCGTCGTCCTTGCTTTCGAAGCGTGCAAACGAACGCACACCGATCACATCGCAATAGCAACCCATGACCGGAATGGCTTCGAGCAAATGTTCGGGTTTGTCGCCGTCCATGATGACGCCCCGCTCTGTTTCCAATTTCCACGCCCCCTGGTGGATATCAAGGACGATCGTGTTCATCCCCAAGTTCATACCCGCTTTTTGCGTACTTAGCCGGGTTCGCAGACTCGAATTAAAGAAAATCATCATCAACGTACGATTCTCTCCAAGCTCTTTATGCCCGAAGCGGTTCTTCTTGATCGTTAAAGCATCCTGAATAGCCTGACTGATATCACCAATGTCCTGTACACACGTAAAGTTTCTCATCTTGATCCATTTTTTCGAAAATCATCACAAAAGTAATATAAAATTACTTTTTGTTTGGAAAAAAAAATCATTTTGCTTATTTTTGTAATGAAATTGCCAAAAAAACCATTATGAAGATTATTTTTTATACATTACAGAATTTTCGTTCGATCCCTCAGATGAAGAACTTGAGCGAATCAATTAAACGCGATATTGAAATCGTAGGACGGGTATTGCCGTTTAAAACAAATAATTATATGGTTGATGAGTTGATCGACTGGGAAAATGTGGAAAATGATCCGTTATTTACGCTCAACTTCCCGCGACGCGGCATGTTATCTAAAAATCATTTCGATACGATAACTAAACTTATTGATTCACAAGCTGACAGGCAGGCAATCGACAAAGCTGTTGAAAACATACGTTTGTCGCTGAATCCGAATCCTGCCAACCAGGAGCAAAACGTGCCCTATCTGGGAGAAATCAAATTGAAAGGGGTACAGCACAAATATCCTGAAACCGTGCTTTTCTTTCCAAGCCAGGGTCAGACTTGCCACGCATATTGTACATTTTGTTTTCGATGGCCTCAGTTTTCGGGAATGAATGAACTGAAATTTGCCATGAAAGAAGCCGACCTTTTATTCAACTACCTTCGCATCAAGAAAGGAGTGACGGATGTTTTATTTACCGGTGGAGATCCGATGGTCATGAGCGCTTCGGTTTTAGAAACGTATATTCTGCCTATGCTTGGTCCTGATTTCGAACATATCCATACGATACGTATCGGCAGTAAAGCGCTTGCCTATTGGCCTTACAGATTCCTGACCGACGAGGATGGCAGCCGGATTCTTGAACTCTTTCAGAGAATTACAGATGCAGGAAAAAACCTTGCTTTCCAGGCGCACTTCAATCATCCGCGCGAGCTATCGACCGAAGCGGTAAGACTTGCCATCAAAAAGATACAATCTACCGGCGCACAGATCAGAACCCAATCGCCTGTTTTAAGGAATATCAATGACAAACCGGAAATATGGTCGGAGATGTGGCGCAAGCAAGTCGACCTTGCCCTCATCCCATATTATATGTTTATCGCGCGCGATACGGGAGCAAAAGAGTTCTTTGAGCTTCCATTGGAAAAATGCTGGAAGATTTTCCGCAGGGCATACCGCAAGGTTAGCGGGCTGTGTCGTACGGTTCGAGGGCCAAGCATGAGCGACCACGCCGGTAAAATACAGGTTTTGGGTGTTTCGGAAGTAAGAGGCGAGAAGGTTTTTGTCCTGCGTTTTATTCAGGGTCGTAACCCGTCATGGGTACACAAACCATTTTTCGCCAGATACGATCCGAAAGCGACTTGGTTCGACCAACTCAAACCGGCATTTGGAGAAGAAAAGTTTTTCTTTGAAGAAAGACGGAGCGCATCGATAGAGACGAAGCCGTTTTTGTTTGAGTGATTTATCGTTTTACCCAAACATTCGATCGTGGCGTCCTGATTTGCGGGTCTCTCGGTTCGTTTCTATTCATACGTGCAAAGTTTGGGATTGCCAGCATGGGTGTCCCGTCAGACCAGGTACCTTTAATCAACATCATGCCGTTCAAAAAATCGGGCGCCCACTCTGCTTTCAGCGGATGGGTTCCAAGGCTCACTTCATTGATACGGTTGCCGTTGTCCACGTCTTCAAAGTTATAAATAAGCGCGCCATACCGCAATGCGACCTGACCGGATGTAGCGGCGATGTTCGGGTCGGCTGTGATTTTTTGTACCTCCATGGGTAATACCAAATCTACCTTATCGCCGGCTTTCCATAGACGCTTGATTTCGGCGTAACCGTTGCGCACCACCGGTTCTGTTTTTTGTCCGTTGACGGATAAAGACAACAAACCTTTCACTGCAGGTACCGGCTCATAAAGTTCGCTGGTCTTTCGATCCGGAACGCGAATAAACAATGTAAATTCTTTGTCTACCTTCGGATTTACCGTAATCGCTACATTCCCGTCCCAGGGGTAATTTGTTTTTTGAATCATTTCGACATCCGTCCCGGCGGCTCTTTCTACGTTTATTGTACTACCGATAAATAAATTTACGTAGATCCCTTTATCTGAGGTTAAATACGTCCAGGTAGGGATCATAAGCAGCGTTCTTGGAATATTACCCACACAGCATGGACAATTATGCCACGGATAGCGGTCGCCTGTCGCAGACAATGGATTGGGATAATAAAAGTTTTTGCCCGGCATGTCCAACGACCCTAACAGGGCATTATACATGGTTTCTTCGTACAAGTCAGCATATTTGGCATCGTGATAGGCCAAGTTTAATTTATATTGAAGGAAAATTAAAGCGCAAGAAGCACAGGCTTCACAATAAGCGCCATGTCCCAAAGAGTAGTTAGGTCCGAAACCTTCCGAAGTTTCACCGCTGCCAATACCGCCAGTTACATAGTATTTTTTATTCACTATATTATCCCAAATTGACATGGTAGCGCTTTGGTAATCAGGGTCGCGCGTTTCAGCAGCAATGTCGGCCATAGCCGAATAACTGTAAGCTGCACGAACGGCATGGCCTACCGCTTCGTATTGTTCCTGAACGCGAACATGTGACTGGTCGTACTCCCGACCGCCTTCACGGAACTCTAAAAGGTATTCTGCTAATTTAATATAGCTGTTGCCTTTTCCGCCACCTTCCATATCATTCACAAAACGGCCAAAGCGAACCAACGCCATCTCCATTCCCTGATGTCCGTCATACCATCTGATTTGTCCGGGATTGGGGCCAATATTTTTCACCCAACAGTCAGCCAGTTTCCTGGCAGCATCATAAAGACGCAAATCTTTACCTTCTGTCAAGGTATAGTGATTAATGGCCGATTCGATAAAGTATCCTGCAACGTATCCTTCATGGTCTGAGCGATTTGCAGGATTCCAACGGCTTGGCCATCTGTTTCTGTCAGCCAATGTGTAAGCAGTTTGCAGATAGCCGTCAGGCTCTTGTCCTGCAAGGATAATTGGAATCCATTTGTCTAAGGCTCTTCTCATTTTTGCCTGCGCGGCAATGATTTCTCGGTCTCCCTTCGGGTCAACCATCAATGCAATACACATAGATTCAACGGTTTGATGAACCCAAGCATTGGAAAATATAAGGCCTTTATGGGTGTCGTGCGGCAATCCTTTGATCGCTTTTGCAGCCTCAATAAAGTTGTCAAGTCCTCCGGTTGGATTGGATATTAGCGCCTGGTTAACGTTACCGGTTGTTGGTCTGAAGTTTTCACACATATCAATACACCATGGAATCCAATTAACTATCAACGCTTTGGCTCTGTCTTCCCAAAGGCGGTTGTTAATGGTATAATCCTTGGTATAAACAACTTCTAAGCGTTCTTCCTTAGGCGGCTCAACAACTTTTACCACAAGATCCGAAGACACCGTGTGCGCTCCTTTTTTCGCAGAGAAAACAAGTACATATACTCCCGCAGCAGAAAAAGTATACGAGGATTTTATTGCATCGGATACATTATCTGTAAAAGTAACTGTTCCGGGCCCCGACACTTTTGTCCAGCTTACTGATTGAACCGGAGAAACAGATTTCACATATCCTGTTAAGTAAGTATTTCCACCCAACATCACTATCCTGTCGCCATTTGTATCCACTATCGGCGGATGATTTTTTGATTTAGGAGATTGAGTATCTTTCCATTCCAATAAGGCGGAAT
>JAIRJR010000091.1 GCA_031260575.1 Tannerella sp. | reverse complement strand
CCTGGATTAGGAGATATCACCTTGATTTTTTCATACTGTCACTACGGTTCATCGTGATGTCGTTGTGCTGGTGCACTTTGGTAAACGCTATTATTGTATGTTACAATTCGCTCACTGGTTTACCTCCAAACAGTCTTTTTAATTGACGAACAGAACTGCAACTTGCATATATATAACTATTTAATTATTTTTTTATGGCCGTATTAAAAACATTGAAAGCGGAGAAGTTCAGAATATTGAAGGTTCCTGAACTAAAGGAGATCGTTGGAGGAAGAGACAGCTGTGATATTGGAGTATATAATGTCGCCGTAAGGAAAAGTCAAGCCGGCAAAGATGTCGGAACCCGCAACCCGCCTGGCTTCATAAAAAACCTCATAGTTGTTGACCGGCAGTGGGTCGCCGGCCCAACAGACCCCGGTCATAACGCCTTCGGTAGGCCTGGGTATCACCATCGAACCATTCCTTACCGAAGGATTGCCATTTCCACCGTAGCGCAAAACTTTCCAGTTGTCCAATGTCTTACCGTTAAAAAGGGATTGCCATCCTTCCGGATGATCTTGCATGACCCTATCCGAATCACCACCTGCCGCCAACCGGCGTTGTACCCGCGAATTGTTGCTCATCGAAACGAAGCCGAGCATAAAAACGATGGCAATCGTCAATTGAATGATTATTATCCGATCTGCTTTCTTCATCTGTCTATCATTTTTGTTTCAAAAGTAATACATTATTTTGTTACCCTTTATCATTTATCGAACAAAATGAATATCTTTGTCGTTATTATGCACTAAATACTTTTGACTCATGAAAAAAACAACCCTTATTTTCAGTCTGTTACTTATTGCTTCCCTATTTGTTGCCAAAGCTCAAAAAAACCAAAGCATCATCGCCACAGGCGCTAAAGTCGAAAAGTTGGCGGGAGGTTTTAGTTTTACCGAAGGCCCGATTGCCGATAAAAAAGGGAATGTATATTTTACCGATCAGCCCAACGACAAAATCTTTATCTGGTCGATTGATGGCAAATTGTCGGAATTTGGCAGTTTTGGCCGCGCCAACGGTATGTTTTTCGACCGCGACGGGCGATTACTCTCGTGTTCGGATCTCGACAACGAAATATGGAGCATCGGCATGGATGGCAGCCATACGGTTCTGGTTGCGAATTTCGAAGGAAATAAACTGAACGGTCCCAACGATTTGTGGGTACATCCCCAAAATGGCGGTATCTATTTCACCGACCCGATGTATAAACGCGACTACTGGACGCGCAACCCCGAAATGCAGCAGGAAGGACAATTTGTATTTTTGCTGAAACCCGACCGGAAAACCCTTCTCAAAGTGGAAACCGACTTGAAACAACCCAATGGAATTATCGGTACGCCTGACGGCAAAAAGTTGTATGTTGCCGATATCGGCGACAGGAAAACGTATGTCTACGACATCCGTCCCGATGGTTCGCTGTCCAATAAACAATTGTTCTGTTCAATGGGTTCGGACGGAATGACCATCGACAACAAGGGCAATATCTACCTTACGGGACGCGGGGTGACTGTTTTCAACCCCAAAGGCGAACAAATCGATCAAATCCCCGTCGAAGCCCGGTGGACAGCCAATGCCTGCTTTGGCGGCAAAGACATGAAAACCCTTTTTATCACCGCATCCGATGGTTTATATGCGGTTCGTACCCAAGTGAAAGGGGTGAAATAAGGCGAATGGTCTGAAAAAATCAATCCGTGCGAAACCGGATACTGACAGACCAATCGCGAAGAAAAACAATCTATTTGCCAATCGTTTCTTCCAAACCTTTCCGCAGATTATATTTCGGCCTGAAGCCCAATTCGTTGCGTAGCGGCTCTGAATCACAAATCCAGTTGCGTTGTTTCAGGATTTTGTATTTATCGGTATTTAACGTTTTGGCTTTGCCGGTTAACCGGCCCAGCCATTCGGAACAAAGGCATACAAGGTAGGCCAGCCACATCGGAATCCGCGCCCTGAATACCCGTTTTTTTTGGACAACGTCCTGTATCAAACGGGCAAATTGCGTATCTGTATAGACATCGCCATCGGCAACAAAATACTCGCGGTTGCGAATATTTGCGTTTTCGAGCACTTGAAAAGCGACTTCCGCAAGGTCTTTTACGTAAATAAAGGTGATATGCTGGGGAGTCATGCCCACAGTCAAATCAAAACCCGACCGGATACTTTCAATCTCCATCAGGTAGTCCTTGTCGCCCGGGCCGTAAACGCCTGTGGGACGAAGGATCACATACGAAAGGAAATCCTGCTGACGTACATGGTTTTCGGCCATTAATTTGCTTTTTCCGTAAAAGGTTTCCGGTTTTTGAGGGTCGTCTAAGCGTATTGGGGCTAACGTCTTTCGATCACCGCCTGCATACGTGCTGAGACTGCTCATCAATAGAAATTTACGGGGTTGGCAACCGGGCTGTGATAAGGCTGTCAGTAATCGCCGGGTGTATTCGGCATTGACTAAGAAAAAATCCGACGGCCGGTTTGTTTTGGTCAGTCCGGCATTATGAATGACGTAATCCCACGCTCCATACTGTTGCACATGCGTGGCAATTTGTACCGGTAAAGCCTCCGGATCGTTGTATTTCAGGTCTATCGTTCGGATTTTTTCTTTAGGCAAACGTTCGAGCGAACTCGAAGCACGTACACCGGCCCATACTTCGTAGTCATGCCTGAGCGCCTCTTCGACCAAAGCGCTCCCGATAAAACCGTTGGCGCCTGTTATTAATACTCTCTTTTTCAACTTATCATTATTACGAAAGGGAGATATATTGAGGTGACAAAGATAGCGCTTATTTCCCGGAATCACCCAACGTCTGATTGAACAAAATAAAATCAATCGAACGGAATGAACATATTTTTAGTTTCTTTAACATAAAAACAACCAAAGATTAAACGAATTTTGTATTTTTGCATTCCGAAAATAAGTTCATATAACAATAGACCCTTTTTTGGAGAAGCAAACGAAAACATATCAACAAGGTGGTATTGCTTATCGCATGTTCAGATCGTATATCCGGTTTTTTCATGACGGGATATACTATCGACGTACATATAGCCTTAACACAGAGAATATTCCGGATGCCGGAACTCCATTGATGATTGTATCGAACCATCAAAATTGCCTAAACGACCCATTGGGAATCTTGTTGTCGCTTCGCGACCGGAAACCTTATTTTATCATTCGCGCCGATGTGTTTGGCTATCATCCGTTGGTGAATAAATTTGCATATTGGATTGGCGGGCTGCCGGCTTTTCGCATTGCTTACGAAGGGGAGGAAGCATTGAAAAGAAATAAAGACACATTTACGTTGTCGGGACAGAAATTGCAGAATGGCAGCACCATTGTGATGTTTCCGGAAGCCGGACATCAGGACAAACACTGGTTGGGCGACTTTACCGTGGGTTTTACAAAGATGGCTTTCGAAGCTGCTGCGTTGGGCAACTTCGAAACCGACATTCTTATTTTGCCTTCATGCAATCATTATTCCGATTATTTTCAACTGCAGGAGCAAATGCTTATTAAATATGGCGTCCCCATTTCGCTTCGACCCTTTTACGAATTATACCAAACCAAACCGCGAACGGCGCAACGCCGGTTCAGCGATTTGGTACACAAACAGATTCAGGATTTGATGCTCGATATCCGCGATTTGGATAATTATGAGGCAATTGATTTTATCCGTACTACGTATGGCAGAGAATTTGCGACGTTTCATCAATATGATCATGAAAAACTTCCCGACAGGTTGTCATCAGACCGTTTGTTGGTTGAAAGATTAGAAAGAGCCGGGGAAAACGGAAAAAAAGATGAGCTTGCCAACCTGTTTGCCGATGCGCTTACACTTAAAAAAGGAATGGATGAAATGAAAATTCACGACGCCCTTTTTGAGCAATGCCCTTCATGGATTGCCGTAACAGGGAGTTTGCTTGCACTGATTCTCTTATTTCCTGCGTGGCTGTTTTCTTTATGGCCTAATGCGATAAATTATGTAGTACCGACCATTTTGATCAACCGGATGACGGATAAAATGTTTTATGGGTCGTTTATTTTGATCTTTAGCATCCTGTTTACAATTCCTGTTTTTTATGCCGTAACATTCTTTTTGACATGGCATTTTACCAATGTATGGTTGGCTTTGATTCATCTGCTTTCATTGCCTTTATTGGGATTGTTTGCTTGGTATTACCTGAAGTTTTTCAAACGAACGATAAAAGCCGTGCGATTTCGCCTCAACTTTAGAACACAAAAAATGAAAGATTTGCGTGAATTAAGAAAAGAAATAACCGGTAAATTAGATGAATTGATCAAATACGGATGATATGTAAGTTATATGACGGAAACGCAGGATTAACATAACACCAAATGTACCGTTAAGAAAGAAATATGGAAAGAAAAGTAGTGATTACCGGAATGGGAATCTATTCCTGTCTTGGGAAAAACCTTGATGAAGTTAGAGATGCATTATACCATGCCAGGTCAGGAATTGTTTTCGACCCTGTTCGTAAAGAGATGGGGTTTCGTTCGGCGTTGACTGCCTCAATTGAAGTTCCGGATTTAAAGAAAGTATTGACCCGGAATGAACGCACTTATATGCCCGAACAGGCTAAGTATGCGTATGTGGCTACTTGCGAGGCGCTATCCAATGCACGATTGGATTTGGATTATATCGAAAAACATGAAATCGGCATCTTGTATGGAAACGACAGCAGTACAGAGCCGGTTGTAAGAAGTGTCGACACCATGCGCGAAAAGAAAGATACCATGCTGATCGGCGCAGGAGGTATTTTCCAATCGATGAATTCGACGGTTACGATGAACTTGGCTTGTATCTTTAAATTAAAAGGCATCAACATGACCATTTCGGGCGCCTGCGCCAGCGGTTCACATGCGATCGGATTGGGTACATTGCTTATTCGTAGCGGCCTGCAGGATTGTATTATCTGCGGAGGCGCACAGGAAGTCAACCCCTTTTCGGTTGGCAGCTTCGATGGGATCAACGCCTTTTCCGTCCGTGAAGCTGAGCCTGAAAAAGCATCCCGTCCGTTCGACCGCGACCGCGACGGATTAGTCCCGGGAGGGGGTGCAGCCACCGTAGTGATTGAGAGTTACGACTCCGCCATCCGTCGCGGTGCGCCTATCCTGGCAGAGATTTGCGGATATGGATTCTCATCCAATGGCGACCATATATCCGTACCCAATGTGGATGGCCCAAGCCGGTCGTTGCGAATGGCGATCCGCGATGCCGGGATTGATCTCCGCGAAATCGGATATATCAATGCACATGCTACTTCTACTCCGTTGGGCGACCGCAACGAAGCGAAAGCCATTTCAACGATTTTTACGGATTATTCGCCCGAAGTCACATCAACCAAGTCGCAGACCGGACATGAAATGTGGATGGCCGGCGCCAGTGAGGTGGTTTATTCCATGTTGATGATGAAACATGGTTTTATAGCGCCCAACCTGAACTTTGAAAATCCCGACGAGGATTCGATGTTGTTGAATATCCCGGCGGTACGCATTGATAAACACTTTGATATGTTCCTGTCCAATTCTTTTGGTTTTGGAGGAACCAATTCAACACTGATTATAAAAAATATATAATAAACTTATGATGGAAAAACAAGAGTTGATTACGAAAATCAACGAGGCATTGGCAGGTGAGTTCGAGGTGGAAATAACGGATATCTCGCCACGGGCTTTAATCAAAGAGACATTACATTTGGACAGTTTGGCGTTGGTAGATATGGTTGCTTTGATTGAAACGACTTTTAAAGTGGGGATCAAAGGTGCGGACATCAACCGGATCAAGACATTCGATAATCTTTACGATATAATCCACAAACAATTAAACGCTTGATGGCAGAAGAGGCGCTTTTTTCAGGCAGCCGGATTACGATGCTTATCCCGCAACGGGAACCGATTGTCATGCTCGACACTTTTTTCGAAGGAAGTGATAACGATGCACTGACGGGATTGACCGTTCAACCGGATCAACTATTTTGTGTCGATGGTCGATTAACCGAACCCGGACTTATCGAGCACATGGCGCAATCGGCTTCGGCGCTTGCAGGTTATAAAGCCTACCGGCAACAAAAAAAACCTCCCTTGGGATTTATCGGCGAAATCAAGAAGTTTCGCACCTTCCGCCTTCCTGCATCCGGCGAGCAGTTGAGAACGCATATTCAAGTTGTTTCGGAAGTATTGCAAATCCAATTGATATCGGCAGAAGTCACATCGGCCGGCGAACCCATTGCATCGTGCCGGATGAAGATATATGTACAGGAATAAATAAGCAATCAGGAGTGAGGAATTGAAAATACATGTTATTAGATTACTATTATACGATTATCAATAAACAGACTGAGAGTCATGGCGCCCTTTTCAACATAGCGCTTTTACCCGAATGCAGTGTTTACAAAGGACATTTCCCTGACATGCCTGTTGCGCCGGGCGTATTCAATATCCAAATGATCAAGGAATGTGTTGAGCGATTGGTCGGAAAACCGCTACTTCTCGAATCAATCACCCAATGTAAATTCCTTACAATGATTACACCCGATCAACACATGGAATTGCAAGTCCGCATCGAATTGGTAGAAAACAGAGAAAATCATTTCATGACAACGGCAAAAATCCATCACAACGAAACAATTTGTATGAGTTTCACGGGTGATTTCATTCTCAATTCTCAATTCTCAATTCTCAATTAAAATGATCACCCTTTACCATTTCTTCACCAAACATAAAGCGTTTTTTTACGGGTTGCTTATTACGAGCAGTCTATTATTCATCTATTTAGGAAGTAAAGTCGAATACGAAGAAGACATTTCAAAACTCCTCCCCTCACTTGATACGGGCAGCTCTGAGGAATTGGTTTTTGCCAATCTGAAAGTAAAAGATAAAATTTTTCTACTCTTTATCCCAAAAGACGAAACCATAGATATCGAAACACTTTCTGAAAAATGCGATCTCTTTATCGAAAC
>JAIRJR010000059.1 GCA_031260575.1 Tannerella sp. | reverse complement strand
ACCATCAACTTTTCTCCCTGTATCATTTTATAGGTAGCCTCCTGTTGTTCAAAACGATCTTGTACAAGAAAACCATCACCCAATATAGACCGGATTTGTTTTTGAACAGATTTAGTGTGAGCCTGAGATTTTAATTTCAACTCCAAGGCAGTGACTTCAGTTTCATAATTCAACATGCTACGCATTAGTTCAAGTGGCAAAATCATAAATTTCTCGTCATAAACAGCCTGATTCACACAAAATTCGCCGGAAATAAACGCATACTCAAGATGAACCGAAGAAGCCGGATTCGACATGTTAATCTGCCGGTCGCGAACGGGCATATAAATTTCCAACGGGTCAACAAAACCTGCCCTGATTCCCAACGAAGAAGACAGCCCAATCCCCAATACAGCACAATTTGCATCACCATCCTGTAATAGGAACTCCCCATTAATCAGCAGGGAATCAATGTTTACCATTTGTTGAAAGTTCTCGCTTACGCCTTTTGCAACGGCCACCTCCTGCCTGCCGTTGTAATGGACAATCACATTTTCCTGCAATACCTCCGTACAAATTTCAATTTCCGGCATTTCGCAAATCAATTGTAAAGACGCACGGCCGGGTGTAAAAACTTTTCCTTGTGCCGGCGTAATTTTCAACTCCGGATCGAAATTATTAAACATCGATGCCACCAAATCCTCAAATCCATTCAATACCGACAATACGCAAACCATCGCCATGGTAGCGACCACCACGCTACATACCGAAATCATTGTGATGATGTTAACGGCATTTTGCGATTTCTTGGCAAAAAGATAACGGCGAGCTATGTAAAAGGCGAGATTCAACCTTTTTTGTCTTTTAACAGGTTATCAATGTTGTCTAAGTAATCCAACGAATCATCCAAAAAGAAGCTGAGTTCCGGTATTTTACGTAATTGCAAACGGACTCGTTGCGCCAAGTCGTAACGAATTGTCCGGTTGTTATGCTCAACAGACGCCAATAATTCTTTTCCCTTTTCCGAAGGGAATATACTCAGATATACTTTAGCCATGCCCAAATCAGGGCTGACCCTGACAGCGCTTACAGAAATCAACGTTCCGGGCATCCCTTGTGTCTGCTTCTGAAAAATATCTCCTAATTCCTTTTGAAGCAACCTTCCGATTTTATTTAACCTTGTTCCTTCCATAACTTTCGGTCGTTTTTTTAATAATAAAGAAGCACAAAGGTAACGGTTTTTTACCGAAACTACAAAATGCCGTGCGTGTAGAATCGGATATTGAAAGAAATGTAATTTTCGCTTTGGTAAGTGCAGGAATAAGAATAAATTGTACCTTTGGGCGATATTATGAAGTTTTCGGGATTACGCAGACGAAAGATTATGGTTGCGAAGGCGAACCCGGAAAGCATATAACAAAGGTAATTTATTAATATTAATAACATAGTTTAGCATGAAAAAGATTATTGTATTATTTGCAGGATTTGCTACATTCATCAATGTGTATGCACAGGAAGCCACAAGGATGGCAGGCGATATCACCGGTTACGACAGGAAAGATACTACTTTGGGTTGGACACATTCGGGCATTACAAGCCTTTCATTTGGGCAGACCACCCTTCAAAATTGGGCGGCGGGAGGCAACAATACGGTGTCGGGTAATTTTGTTTTCAATTTCTCGCTTAACTATCTGAGTGAGAAGTTTTTTTGGGATAATAATTTGGCTTCGGAGTTCGGAATGATTTATTCGTCTTCCGCCGATTGGCAGAAGGCGACCGACAAATTGAATCTAAACGCTATCGGTGGCCGCCGGATTTCCAAATCGTGGTCGGTGGCTGCACTGCTGAATTTTCATACACAGCTTGCGAAGGGTTATGAATATCCGGACAAAAGTTATTACATTTCGGCCTTGATGTCCCCCGGCTACTTAGACGCTGCCTTGGGACTTTCATATAAGCCGAATCAAAAATACGCTTTATTTATTTCCCCATTAGCCGAACGTGTAACGATTGTCCTTGACGATTCACTCTCTCATATCGGCGCCTTCGGCATCGAGGCGGGAAAGAAAACGAGGTTAGAAACAGGGGCTTACCTGTCGGCTTCTACCAATCAAAACCTTGCAACCGATCTAAGCCTTATTTCTTCTTTAGAATTATTTACACCTTATACGGGCGATTTTGGCAATGTAAATGTCAACTGGAATTTATTGTTGAACTACAAGTTTAGCCATGTGTTTTCGGCGACACTAACCACAACGCTACGGTATTACGAAAAAGAAATCGCAAAAGTTCAGTTCAAAGAGATTTTGGGATTAGGAGTTACGTATGCGTTTTGAGATTGAAATTACGGTTTTACCGATGAAAAATATGCAATCTAATTTACGTTTTTTAAACCCTGCAATCAGGTGTGTTTTTATCTTAATCGTATTAGCTTCCTGCTCATCCGGGCAAAAAAGCAATGTATTAAACGATAAAGAACATTTGGGTAAATTGATTTTCTTTGATGAAAATCTTTCCGAACCCAAAGG
>JAIRJR010000051.1 GCA_031260575.1 Tannerella sp. | reverse complement strand
ACCCCTGAAAAGATTTAATCGTACCGCTCATTACATGGTCATCATCTTCTGCTGCCGTAGCAATCAGATAGAAGTCTTTATTTTTTACCATATTCACTTTTTAATTACCGAAGGCTTTTTCTATTACGTCTAATCTCGCCTTTTTAGGATCCGGGGTACCAACTGTCGAACCGTCAAGATGGAACTCTATAATTTCGTTCTTTTGGGTATTGTAAGCCGGCCATACCGGAAGCCCTGTACCATTCGGATTGCCTGTTTTGGCAAAATTTGCCCAATAGGTATTCATCAGACGGGCTATCTCCCTGTCTTCCGGTGTAATGGTCTCTATGCCCCAGCGATTGTTCAATTTGTTGAATACATACGGAATTTCGGAAGCATGAGGCGCTCCGTTCGGCATCCGCTCACGCATGGATGCCGGAACATAAGAGAAAAGATATATATAAACCGGCGTACCTTGTGTCGCAAAAGCATTGGCAGTAAATCGTGCCGGTTCAGCCCAAACCTTATCAGTGGTAACCATTGTAAGTAGTTTACCAAAATCGATAGTTCCATCCGGGTCGTAGGCGGCAACGGCTTCGTTCCTGTATTTGCCGAACAACGACAACAATTCTTCCTTGGAATTGGCATTGATGAAACCTCCCGGTACTTCCGCACTGTTGGAACCAATCAGGAGCGGAACACGAGCCTGTCTGCCTGCCTTATAGGCGCTCTCCGCAGTTTCTACGACTAATTTTCCATCAAGAATGGGACCTGAGTAGATGGGTACAGCGCCAACATTTTCCTGACCTCCATCTACTATTTCTTCTACGCTCAAGGCGCGAAGTTTTGCCAACGCTGCGGCATCCGTACCTTCAATTCCGTGTTTGCGGGCGAAGTTGATACCAATTGATTCAGCCGAAACGGGGTAATACGGATTAGCATTTTCTTCTCGAATCGGTCTTCCGGTAAGCACTCCATCGCGACCGCCGCCGGATTCGCTGATTGCCTTCCGGAAAAGTCCTTTTGCAAGGGGTATTGACAGCAATGAATGGATAGAAACACCTCCGGCAGATTCGCCAAAAATAGTTACATTACCGGGGTCTCCTCCAAATGCAGCAATATTGTCCCTCACCCATTGCAGGGCAGCAATCTGATCCATATAAGCGTAACTGCCTTTGGCTTCTTCCGGATGTTCTTTACTTAATGCGGGGAATGCAAAATGTCCGAGCCGTCCGAGCCGATAATTGAATGTCATCAGAATAACCCCTTGACGGGCAAATTCTTCTCCTGAAGACACGGCATCAGAACCGCTTCCTCCTACAAATCCTCCGCCATGAATCCATACCATCACAGGCAATTTTGCCCCGGACTTGGTTCCGGCAGGTAACCAAAGATTAAGGTAGAGGCAATCTTCCGATGAGCCTTTAGCAATCCCTCCCGCTTCGCGAGGCCAACCTGCCTGTGCACAACTTGCACAAAATTTGCTTGCATCGCGCTCTCTCTTCCATTTTTTGACGGGTTGAGGCGGTCGCCAACGATATTCACCAACTGGCGGTGTAGCATAAGGAATACCCTTGAAACTTACAATACCTCCTTCAGATACACCTCGAACGATTCCGGAAGCTATACGAACTTTTGGCGTTTCTATTTGTGTATTACTGATATTTGATGCTTGCGAATACACAACGCCGGTGGAAAAAGTAAGGATTACTGTTATTGCAATCAAGAAACTTTTTGTTTTCATTTTAAATCTATTGCATATTATTAATTCGTTTTTCAATCTAATCCTTTTTCTTTGAACCACGCGGAAAGCAAATCCGCTATTTCCACGTTATTTAAATCGGAAAATGGGAAATGTGTATTGCCTTTAATACCAATTTCCGGAAGATGTATCACGGTAACATCACCGCCGTGTTTATTTACAACATCTCTCCACAGTCTTGCCATTACAAGACGCGCCCGCCATCCGTCTGTTCCCGGATTATCCGATGGTTGTTCTGGAATAAAATCGCCATAATAGATAATAATAGGTATTTTGGTGAGTTTCATAAAATCGGACTTGGGTATTCCTCTTGCTTCTAATGCACCTGATGAACTTGGTACCGGCGGTGGGACTTCTCCTTCCGGAAATAGAAACCCGCTGCCGGGTTCATAAGAAACAATTGCTTTGATATTTTCATTCTTAATTGCCGTCATCCAACCAAATCCTCCCGAATGAGAATGTGTTATAAGTATTCCTTTCCCGATTTTTTTAAAAAGCCCGGCAATTGCATCCGTTATTACGTCTGCGTCGAAAGTTCCAATATTGGGTGTCATTTGACGAAAATATTGATTGAGTGTTTCCTCGCTTTTATCAAATTGCACTCCATCAAAATAATTTGGCCATATTCCTAAACGAAATGTGCCAAACCACTCCTGTTCGTCGGGTGTAGGTGTTATAGTAGCGGCAACAGCGCTGCGTCCTGCATTTCCTCTGCGTGGCTGGTCGATGAGATAAACTCCAAATCGACGGCGAAGAAAAATATTTTGAAATCCTTCTCTCCCGTCAGGTGTTGTTTCCCAAGTTTTAGAAAATTGACCGATACCGTGCCAAAATATCAAAGGGAGTTTGCGTGCCTTTTCCGGTATTTGATAAAATATGTAGGCGTGGTCGCCGTGAAATGTTTGTCCTTCAGGAGTACGAGTGTAAGGATTAAATGTGCCGGGATTAGTAATTATACTTCCGCCAACGGCGAAACTGCCTTGTTCCTGAATGGTCAAAGGCTTAGATTGTTTATTCGGTTTACTGCAAGCCGGCAAAGCAAAAGTGATTGCCAATAAAATTAAAAATGTTTTCGCTTTCATATATTTATCTGTCTTTTAGACTATTATAATCTTCATCCGAAACAGCATCAAACCAAACGGCTGCACCGAGATGAGATTTGGCGCTGATTGCAATATGTTCAAACACGCTGTCGTGAGTTGCTCCGTGCCAATGTATCACTTCAGGCGGAATTTCTACCACATCACCCTTACGGAGAAGGCGAGCAGGCTTATCTTTTTCCTGATACCAGCCTTCGCCCGAAATGCAAAGCAATATTTGCCCGCCGGGGTGCGAATGCCAACTGTTGCGAACGCCCGGCTCAAAGGTTACATTACCAATGGTAACGTCGAAGACATCGCTGTTTGTTACTAACCTTTTAAGCCATGCCGTTCCACTAAAATTATCGTTGTTTACTTCATCTCCTTTGGGAAAAATTGCATTTGCTTCTTCTTTCATTTCTTGTGAATTTTCAGTATTTAAATTTCTACCCAAGAAATCAACTAATTTTTCAACAATCTGATTTACATATTCCTGTTTCCAGTAGGTTTGTATATGAGTGGCTCCATCAATCAGAAACAGTTCCTTATTTTTGGCATTAATAGCTTTGGAGAACGCTTCATCCGTCATGTATTTTGTATCAGCTTTGCTTCCTGCTATCATTAGCAGGGGTTGATTAATTAAATCCATATTGGTAGTGGCATCCCATGTCATTAAATCAAGCAAGCTGCTCTTAGTGTACAAAAAGGTTGAATTAGGATGTGCATGGGTTCTGTAATAGTACTCATATCCCTCACGATATAAATCGGTTGGGGTTTTAGCTATTTCTTCATCTGTTATGCTCGGAACGCCTGCGTAAATGATTTTACCACCTGCGGCTTCCTGCTTCCTCGCATCGGTAGCTTGCTGCAAACGCTCTTGAATGGTTGCCAACTGTGTATTTTGAAAACCATTGCGTCTTACTTCACCCGAATTAAACATACTAAGGGTTGCTACGGCTTTAAAACGTTTGTCACTTTGCACAGCTTTTAATGTATAACCACCGCCGCCACAGATGCCCAAAATTCCCAAACGGTTTGCATCGACTCCCGGATATTGAGTAATGAAATCTGCCGCACCATGAATGTCTTCTGTCCGGTATGCAGGGTTATCCTTATGTCGGGGTTCTCCGCCGCTTGCACCTTGATAAGCTGCATCGGCAGCAATGGTTATATAGCCTGCTTCTGCGAGGCGTTGTGCATATAATCCGGCAACTTGTTCTTTTATACCACCATTGGGATGCGCTACTACTACTGCCGGGTATTTCTTTGAGGTGTCGTAGCCGGAAGGTGTATAAATATTCGCCGCTATATCTATTCCATTTACTTTATATGTCACCGGATGTATATTCACTTTCCCTTGTATATTTTCTTTTATGGCGTTTTCATACACCAAACCAAAAGGGTTTTTAGCCTTGGCATCATCACCTTCTTTCTTGCCGGCATTTACTTCGATGATATTTGTCAGTTGTTCTAATTGTTCCGGCGTTATTCCTACATTCAAGGACAGATTCATGTGTGAGTTTAACATAGGTTCTAATCCGCCTAAACTTGCAATTACAGAAACGGTAACTATTTCACGTTCGGCGTAAGTCAGAACATCCCGCTCGAATATATCGGCAAAAAGATGTTCTTTAAGGAATGTCTCTATTTCAGGACTAAATGCCGCATAGCCTGTTGTAGGTCTTCCTTCCGGCGGCGTAACGCCCGCTAATTTTGCTAAAATTTCTTTCCCTCTTTCATATTTATCGCGTGTATCTGTTATAGGAGATGCTTCACGTCCCCAATTATCGTTTATACCTTGGGCTTTGCGCTCATCCAATACTGTCATGAAAGTTTGCAAGCCGCGAATGCTTCTTGGAAATCCGCTATAAGCATACAGGTGTACCAATACTTCTTTAATTTCATTAACCGTAAGTCCTGCATCCAATCCTGCATTTAATTCAGTTTTCAGTTTATCTAATTCTCCTTTTGCAGTGAGAACGGAGATGGTAACTATCTTCTCCTGTTTTTTACTTAACATTTTTTCCTGTGCTATAATATTATAGGAAATTCCAAACAAAAATAGGAATATATATGAGAAAAAACTTACTTTAATGCGGCTCATCATGCTGATTATTACTATTCATTTTAACCGGTCGCATCAAATGAGAAAAAGTGAGTGAACCCATTTTCCACTTGCCGTTTTCTTTAATATACACTTCGGTTACCATAAAAGCATTTGTAACCGTGTTGCCGCCGACTACTGCTTCCAAGTCAATGTCATTTAATAATATGGCTGTATTGTCAAACATATTGACTATAACCGAATAAACTGCGGCTTTCTTATACCAAATACCGCCGCTTTTAATGGTAGCAAGTTCCTGTTGTTTTCCCCAGCTTCCGCCCATGTGAACAAACATAGATTTTTCGGCAAACAGCACATTCAATGAATCTACATTTTTGTCAGCCATCCAATCCCATTTTTGTTTTGAAAGATTGATGATTTCCTGTTGTTCAGGCGTGTTGTTTGCGGCAGTTTGAATTGTTTCCGCCGGCAGTTGCTGTGCGTAAGACCATTGCGCACTTACGAATATTAAAAATAGTCCGAAAATTGTTGCTTTCATAAAATTTTTTAATACAAAGGTCTTAATTTTTTTATAACCATACTGTATATAGATTACGGTTTTATTTACCATTATTGCGGATAAAAATATTTATCGATAAAGCAATGAATAAAAGCAGTATTTTTGCAGTAAAAAAATAACAATGGGATATTATGATACGATTTGAGAAAATTTGCGATTACAACACATTCAATAATAATGAAACACTACACCCGCTGGTGAGTGTTGTTGATTTGTCGAAGGCAAGCCCGCGACAAGGTTCAAAAATGTATTTTGGATTTTATACCATATTTCTGAAAGATGTGAAATGCGGAGACATAATGTATGGCAGACAAATGTATGATTATCAGGAAGGCACATTGGTTTTTCTTGCGCCGGGGCAAGTGGTGGGCGTGGACAGTAACGGCGAAACGTATCAACCGAAAGGTTATGCGCTGGTATGTCATCCCGATTTGATATACGGCGCTGCATTAGGAAGGCATA
>JAIRJR010000295.1 GCA_031260575.1 Tannerella sp. | reverse complement strand
AAAAGATGGTGAAGATGACCGGATCGCAGCCCATGATTACCGACGGATTCGCCAATGTACCGCTCGACTCGCCCGGTTTGGGAATTGAGTTGGTGGACGATGTGGTCAAAGAGCATCTGATTTCCCAGGATAAGAGCTACTTTGAACCTACCCCTCAATGGGATAATCGAAATTCGCATGACAGGTTGTGGAGTTGAATGAATAATAGAATGATTAATTAATTATATGTAATTTATGAAGATACATCGAAGGGATTTTATTAGAACGGCGTTATGGGGTGGTGTTGCTACGGCGGCTATCCCCTCCTACGCGATGAAGATATTGGCAGAGACGACGAAAGTCGCTGTTGATGACAATGCAAAGGTATCGCTTGCTACGGGAAGCGGTCGCGCCGAAGTGGCGTTCAAGGCTTTACAACCTTTTTCGAAAGAGATAGCTCAAGCTGTCGGTAACAGAAAGATCATTGTAAAGCCTAATATGGTTACATCGACCATCCAGTTAAGTGCAGTCCATAAAGATACGATTGAAGGAATCTTGGAATTCTACAAATCAATCAACAAGTTGGAGAATGTGGTTGTTGCCGAATCTGTGGCTGATGGCCCCACCATGAAAGCGTATGACAACTATGGGTATGTTCCCATCGCAGAAAAGTATAAAGTAAAATTACTTTCGTTAGACGATACGACACCACAAGTGCTTTATGTGATGGATGAATTGGATTTACGTCCAAAACCGGTTAGGATGTCATCGTTACTGACGGATCGCAATAACTTTGTCATGTCTGTAGGTCGAATGAAAACACACGACCGTGTAGTTGCTACTTTATCACTCAAAAATGTGGTGGTAGGCGCTCCGATCAAAGAACCCGGCTACAGTTGGGGTGCTGATCGCCGAAAAGAAGCCCGTTCCGACAAGGCGATCGTACATGGAAACGGTTTCAGGGGAATCAACTACAACCTGTTTGCCCTTGCCTACCATATTCGCCCTGATCTGGCATTCGTCGATGGTTTTGAAGGGATGGAAGGCGATGGCCCGAACAATGGAACACCGGTCGATCACAAAATTTGTATTGCCGGTTTCGATTGGTTGGCCGTCGATCGTGTCGGACTTGAATTGATGGGCATCGACCCCGGTAGAGTCGGATACCTGACTTTCTGCGGCGAAGCCGGTTTGGGACAGTTCAATATCAACAAAATTGAAATTACAGGCGAGAAACTGTCCGACCATATCCGCACCTATCAACTGTCAAGGAATATTGAAAAACAGATGCAATGGCAGACCCCCTTACGCGAACGAGCTGAGCCATTGTATTGAAAAGAGGTCTGCACATCATAAAAACCTGTATCAAAATTCTTGTACAAAATTTTTTATTTGTACCTTTGTACCTCAAGATTACAGACAAAAAAAATATTATAATTTTATTCATTAAAAAACAAATATCATGGGATTAATTAAAGCATTTTCTGGCGCAATAGGCGGTATGTTTGCCGACCAGTGGAAAGATTTCCTTTTGCCAAAATCAAATGTACCGGGTACGGCAGCGCTGTTTGAAGCAGCACCGCAGGGACAAAACGCAGGTCGAGGTTCAAACACGCAAGGCTCGCAAAACATCATTTCCAACGGCAGTAAAATCGTTGTGCCGGAAGGAACGGCGCTTATCTTATTGCAAGATGGTGCAATCACGGCTTTGGTTGCCGAACCGGGAGGTTTTGAATACCGGTCGAACGACCTCAATTCACAATCCATATTTGCAGGTGATGGAATCCTTTCACCCCTTGTCAAAATGTCGTGGGAAAGGTTCAAGTTTGGTGGTCAACCGGGTGGTCAGCAATTGGCGTTTTACGTGAATCTAAAGGAGATTCCAAACAACCGGTTTGGAACGCAATCGGAAATCTATTGGGACGACGCTTATCTGGGCGCTCAAGTAGGGGCTATCACCAGAGGGACGTATACGATGAAAATAACCGACCCGATATTGTTTGTAAAGAATTTTGTGCCGGCTAAATACCTACAACCGAATGCACCGGTATTCGATTTTGCGGATATGGACAACGATGCGGGAGCACAGTTATTCAACGAGGTGGTAGGCAGTCTGTCTGCTGCATTTTCAAATTACACAAACGACCCGAGCAAAGGCAACCGTATCACCAAAATCCAGGGCGACCAGATTGGTTTTGCTCAATCGCTGTCGCACGCCGTTGAAGAAGGGTACCGGTGGAGAACCGACCGCGGATTGGAAATTTTAAAAGTGGCGCTCGTAGCCATCGAATACGACGAAGATACGAAAGCGTTGTTAAGCGATGTAAAAAAAGCCGATGCTTTGTCGGGCTCTCGCGGAAATTCTTTTATGCAGCAATCGGTGGCACGTGGCATGCAGGCAGCAGGCGAAAATCCGACCGGAGGCGGAATGGGTATGGCTTTTATGGGAATGGGCATGGGCGCTGCCGGAAATATGATGGGCGCAATGCAGCAGCAAGGGGCGACACCGCAATCGCAGTTTATCCA
>JAIRJR010000299.1 GCA_031260575.1 Tannerella sp. | reverse complement strand
ATTTTTTCTGCTCCAAAAACGGAGGAGCCTAATGAACAAAAGGTTGACCTAAAAAGTTTCGATGTATTTAAATACGATGGAATCAGGGCATTACGCATAGGAAAAACTGCTTATGCCGTAAAATGTTTTACCGAGGCTTTAAATATTCAAGATGATTTAGAAACGATGAAATATTTGGTCACTGCCTATAACGCATTGAACATGAACGAGGAAGCTTTAGAGACGCTCGACGATATGGTAGAAACCGGTGAAGAACCCGTGAATTCACTTTTATTGCGTGCCAATTTCCGGTTATTAAGCGAAAAATATCAAGAAGCCGTTGGCGATTGTGAACAAATCATTGACATGGAACCGGATAATTATATAGCATACTTTTACATGGCGAAAGCCCAACAACAGCTTGGCGAACGGGAAACGGCTATTGAAAATTTGAATAAAGCGATCCGTATCAAGGATGATTTTTTCGAAGGGTATGTTTTGCGTGCAGAGCTTTATCTTATGATTGAAAAGGGATGCAAGGCATTGGCAGATATTGAAAAGGCAAATGAACTAAACCCTGAAGAAGAATCGGTTTATCTGCTTCGCGGCCGTATCTATGAAGTTCTTGGCAATGCCGAAGCGGCTATCCTTGACTACCAACAAGCATTGGATTGGAATCCATTTAACGAAACTGCCTCCCTGTTGGCCGGTCAGTTAATGATTACGCAGGGAAAAATGGACGAAGCGATAACCCTCTATGACGAAGCTATTGAGCAAAACGAGAATTTTCAACAAGCTTACATGGCCAGAGCATTTGCCAAGCATCAAACCGGCGACCATAAAGGCGCGTTGGAGGATGAAACTAAAGCCAAAGAATTGAATCCGGAAGCAATCGATAAACCGGACAAAAATCCCAATTTCGATAACCTTTATAAGGGTGGGATTTATTGAATCACGTATTAGCCATTCGAAAGAAAATGAGGAATAATAAACGATATTAACAAGGAAAGAATATATGAAAAAATTTAAATTATGGTTACCGGCAGTTATAACTGCGTTTTTAGTCAGTTGTAGTCACAACGACAAAGTATCATCACCCGATGGTGCTGTAACGGCACAAATCGTACAGGAAAACGAAAAACTGTCATTAAAGATTTCATTGCACGGGTCGGAAGTTGCCCATTGGCAAATCGATGGTGTAGCGCTTGGGCATGATGAATATGATTTTACGGGAAAACTGACACAAAAAGACGTTTCTTTTGCTAAAATAGATGAAGAATATACGCTTCCAACCGGCAAAGTGAGTGTTTATCAAAATAAGGCCAATGAAATGACGGTTGGTTTTGCCAATGCTTCCGGTAAAACGATGAACCTATTGGTTCGCGCCTACAACGACGGGGTGGCTTTTCGATACGCTTTCGAAAACAGCAACGCCATGCCGGTGAATGAAGAACGTACCACATTGGTAATTCCTGAAGAATCGAATGTTTGGGCAATGGAATACAAGATGGATAGCGAAGGATATTATCTGAAACGCTCTCCTTCGGAGATGACAAACCCGCTTTATATTTTGCCGGTTTTAGTAGAAACAAACAACGGGGATTGGCTGCTCGTACATGAAGCCGATGTATTGGGACGTTCTGCCGCATCGTCACTCTCAAACCATCAAGGCGAAGGTCGATTTTCGCTTACGACCACCTATCCCGAATTGGAACAGGGTGGTTTGTTGAGCAATGAATTATGGGCGCAAGTAGTTGCTGAGGATGGTAATGCCATTCATGCTACTCCCAATTGGGCAACTCCCTGGCGTATGTTGATCGTTGGTGATACGCTCGCAACCATTGTTGAAAGTGTGATGACCGAAAATTTGAATCCTCCTTCTATCATAAACGACCAATCGTGGATAAAAGCCGGTGTAAGCGTTTATCCATGGTGGGGAAATAATTTTGCTAATGGCATTAATGAGTTCTTGATCAATTATATAGATATGGCTAAACGGATGGGTTGGGGTATACTTGAGTTTGACATTTCACGAATCGGCTCACCCAATTATGCACAGGATTATTGGCTTAACACGCCATGGATCAACGATGTGACTGAATATGCCCGCAAAAATGATATATTGGTGTACGGCATGGACGAACGCCGCAACTTGAATACACCCGAAAAGCGAAAATTTATTTACGAAAAATACAAAGAGTTTGGAGTTGTCGGCATCAAAATCGATTATATCAATTCTTTTGCACAAAAAGCCTGTGATTTCAGGAAAGACTGCCTCACAGATGCCGCCAATCACCAACTAATGGTCAGTTTCCACAGCGATTATACGCCACGCGGCGAACGGCGTACCTATCCCAACTTGATGACACAAGAAGGGGTCAAAGGATCTGAATATTATATTTTATCAAAAAATAACGATATTCCAACTCCCCGGCATAACGCTACTATTCCTTTTACGCGCAATGTGATAGGGCCAATGGATTATACGCCAACCGCTTTTTCTACAGATCGACGGACTACTACCTATGCGCACGAGACAGCCCTTCCGTTTGTCTTCGAGAGTGGCTGGGTCGTTATGTGTGATAAACCGAACAATTATCTGTTTTCGTCGGGTATCAATATACTGCAACAAATAGAAGCTTTCTGGGATGAAATCAAATTTATTGCCGGTTATCCGGGCGAATACACAGTCATCGCTCGACGTAAAGGTGAAAAATGGGTGATAGCGGGTATCAATTCCGGTCCTTCGAGAAAAGTGACAATTGAGATGGATTTTTTGAGTGATCAGATCTCACAAGTTTTGCTTTGTATGGACGACAAAAACGATCCGCAAAATCGATGCGTAATGTTCTACTATCCTGTCAACAACCAAAAATTACTCTCCATAGAAATGTCTGAAAACGGCGGATTTGTTGCGATTATATAGAATCATGTTTTGAGCGACTGTGTTTTTTTAGACTTCATTTTAGCAATGAAAATGCGTCAGAACGGATGTGGGAAGGTGGATGCTATTCCTTGTTTTTCTTTACAAAACCAATATATAATAAATAAAGTACGAAAAATACACCGAGAATAAGCATGATATACGAAATTTCCTTGCTATATTGATGGATTAAATCTGCCTGTCCATGAGCAAGATAACCCAAAACTGCCAAGATAATATTCCATATGCCCGCACCAAGCGTTGTGTATAGGATAAACGGAAGAATGGACATTTTCGCAAATCCTGCCGGTACGGAGATCACTTGACGGATACCGGGAATCAAACGACAAATGAATGTCGTACTATTTCCGTGTTTAATAAAATAATTTTCAGCTCTTTGAATTTTTTTAGGACTTAACAAACACATTCTCCCCAATCTGCTTCCTGCAAATTTATACACAATGGGTCGTCCTACCCATAAAGCAAAATAATAATTGATTAAAGCTCCGGCAAGCGCTCCAATGGTTGCAAAAACAACCACCCAAATGATATTCATATTGCTATCCTCCTGACTTGCTTTATAGGCAGCGGGAGGTACAACTATTTCCGATGGAAACGGAACAAAACAAGAACTTTCAACGGTCATTAACAGGGCAACTGTTCCATAATTCATGTGATCCATATACCAGGAAGTTACTTTTTCGATTATGGATTGTTTTTCCCTATTCCCGGATTGCTCTATCGGTTGCGAAAATCCGGATATCGAAATACTCAACATGACCACTATTCCCATTATTATTGTTTTAAGCCGCATCGTCATATGGTTTTAGTTATGTTGATTCTTATTAATCAGATAATTCGCAGATAATTCGCTCGAAGGAACGTAATGGGTCTTGCTTCTGCATATTTCGTGTGAACGAAGATAAGCTTTGGGTTGCTTTGGTGGCCTTTTACCGGCTGGAAATAATTTCTCTAAATACGAGGTGATCTCTTCTAACGAACTTTGAGCAAAGAGTTGACAAAACTTGTTGATGTCGCCATCTAACAATGAATTAAGAATTTTCCTGACTGTGAGGAAATTCCCTTCATGATTTTCAAAATAGGAGGGGAGTTTGTCCAATAATTTTTCTATTTTCCGTTTGGGTGAAATACAGAATTTGCTGTTTGCATCCAAACGAAAATTTTCATTGTCAGCGCCTTTTTGATATATCAATTGAATCAACTGTTCGATATTTGAAATCGCATCATGTTCGCCTTCGGACATAAAAATCAATTCGTTGAAGAGAAGGAACAATAAACTACCGGGAAAACAATCAGCGACGGTTAATAAACCATTTACTTCATCTTCATCATCTTCAAGATGTTCAAGAAAAAAACGCAGGGAACTATCTAAACCTAAGTCATCCAACTTTTCAATCATATTTTTAAGCAAAATGTAGGAAAATTCCATATCATTCGAATTGGTAAGAGAATGACGTAAAAGCTTGTTGATAAATTCTTTTTCATCTGAAAAAACATCCAAGTAGGTCTCGGCTACTTTTTCGAAATTTTCCTGCAGAAAAAAACAAAATGCGATCAGAATTTTTATTTCCAAGTCAGTATCATCGCATATCAAAGCAAACTCGAATGCTTCGATTGCCTTGTCGAATGATCCTGTGATGGCATATAATCTCCCTAAAATATACCAATAATCTATGCAACTTGATTCTTTGTCAATCAATTCCTTGCATACGTCAATCGCTTGTTCCAAATTGCCTTGAATCTCCAAGTGATAGCATAATTCTTCTTTTAGTGGTAAACTATCGGGAAACAAGGATAAGGCGTGTTCGATTAAATGATCAATGTTCTTACCTTCGTAGCGTTCATGTAGATTATATATTAACTTTTCATAGAGTTCCTGTAATGCTTCGTCAGGGATATAATGTTGGTTTTCAATGTAATATGCTATCTCATGCGAGCGATCCAAAGCATAAAGGCATTCACATTTCAGAAGAATAAACTCCGGATCTCCCATTTCTCCGATTTGCTCAATCACTGCCAATGCTTTTTTGAAATGCTTATTGTATATATGGGCTTTGCAGATACGTATTTGGATGTCAGTATTATGGGGATGCAGTTTTTGGCCGATTTGAATCAATTTTTCGTAATGGTCAAAATCTTCCATATCTTCGAAATAGTCCAATAATTCAACAATTTCATCGGCATCGAAATAAATGCGGTTTCCGCTGTTTTCCATATCCAGATAGCGTTGTAAGATATCTTCCATTATGAACAATAATGTGTTATAAATGATTGAATAATTGATTTATAATTGTTTCTTTCCCGTATCTTTCAAAGAAACCGTACGATTGAAAATTAATTTACCGTCTTTACTGTCAGGATCAAGATTAAAATATCCAATACGTTGGAATTGAAAATGGTCGAAAGGTTTGGCGGTAGATAAATCTTTTTCAACAAAGCAATTTGTGATTATTTTAAGAGAGTCCGGATTCAGCAATTCGAGTAAACTCTTTTCTTTTTGCTCTAACGGATTTTCATCCGAAAACAGACGGTCATACAACCTGACTTCGGCAGGAAGCGCATGGGCAACGGACACCCAATGAATTGTTCCTTTGACTTTCCGTCCGCTGTCGGGCATTCCGCTTTTTGTTTGAGGATCGTATTCGGCATGCACTTCGATCACTTCGCCTTCATCATTCTTTTTAAAGCCTGTACATTTAATGATATAGGCGCATCTCAATCTGACTTCTTGTCCAACTGTCAACCGGTAATAGTTTTTAGGCGCTTCTTCCATAAAATCGTCTTTCTCAATGTATAATTCGCGAGAAAAGGCAATTTCATGCGTGCCTTCATCCGGATTTTCGGGGTTATTGACAGAAACCATCATTTCCGATAGCCCTTCGGGGTAGTTTGTGATAATCAATTTGACGGGATGGATTACGGCTGCCACTCTCCGTGCAGTGGCGTTCAAGTCTTCACGCACAGAATGTTCGAGCAACGCCATATCGATCGTACCATCATATTTTGTATAACCTATTCGGTCGACAAACGCACGAATGGATGATGGGGTATATCCCCTGCGGCGAAGGCCGCAAAGTGTCGGCATGCGCGGATCGTCCCAGCCGGTTACCCAATTGTTTTTTACCAATTCGAGTAATTTTCGTTTACTCATCACGGTGTAGGTCAGGCTCAAGCGATTAAATTCTGTTTGTCGGGGGCGGTAATCGCCGTTTCCCTTTAATAAATCGATATAATAATCGTAAACCGGACGGTGTACCTCAAATTCGAGCGTACACAACGAATGAGTAACTCCTTCAAAATAATCGCTTTGTCCATGAGCGAAATCATACATGGGATAAACTTTCCACTCGGTGCCGGTCCGGTGGTGCGGCGTATAAATGATACGGTAGATGATGGGGTCGCGAAAGTGCATATTGGGCGAAGACATATCCATTTTGGCGCGTAAGGTATAACTACCCTCCGAAAATTCGCCTTGATTCATCCGATGAAAAATATCCAAACTTTCTGCGATGGGGCGATTTCGATATGGACTGTCAATGCCCGGTTGCGTGGGTGTACCTTTCTGAGTGGCAATTTCTTCCGAACTTTGTTCATCGATATAGGCATGTCCGGTTTTGATCAACGTTACTGCAAAATCGTATAATTGTGGGAAATAATCCGATGCATAATATAAATTATCCCATTGAAATCCAAGCCATTGAATATCTTCCATTATGGAATCAACGTATTCGACATCTTCTTTGATCGGGTTTGTGTCGTCAAATCGAAGATTACATGTGCCGTTGTATTTCCGGGCAATACCAAAATCCAGACAGATAGCCTTAGCGTGGCCGATATGTAAATATCCATTGGGTTCGGGTGGAAAACGCGTTTGTACCCTGCCTCCATCTACCCCTTCAGCTAAATCTTTTTCAATCATTAGTTCGATGAAATTCAGACTTTTTTTGTTTTCCTCGATCGTCGTGGAATGATTATTCATAGAATGTTTTTTTAAAATTCATGGCAAAGGTAGGCATTTTTAATTGAAAGTTGAAAGTTGAAAGGTTGAAAAATACGCATTATAACTGATATGTTACCGGTAAGGGTTAGTTTTTCTTTGTTTTTTTCTATTTTTGCATCAGAAAAGAGTAAAAAAAAATAATTCATGCAACGTTTTTGGCGGTTATCCCGTCATCCTCTATGAGAGATCGAAAATGCTGCATGTACGCATTTAGAAAATGACTGAAAAGCAACTCATAGAAGGTTGTCTGAATGGTAATAGAAGTGCTCAGGAGGAGATATACAACTTGTATTCCCGGCGGATGATGGGACTCTGTTTACGTTATGTGGGCGACAGGGAGACTGCGCGTGACTTGTTGCAAGATGGTTTTATCAAGGTATTCACTTCGTTGCATACATTTGCCGGAACCGGACCTCTTGAAGCTTGGATGCGGGTGATTTTTGTGAACATTGCGATTGAGCATTTACGGAAAAGAGATATTTTAAGAGATACGACAGATTTGGATAGTATTCAAGAAACAACAGTAGATGAGACAGCGATCTCAAAGCTCTCGGCGGAGATGATTATGGAGTTGGTACAAAAATTACCTTCCGGCTTTAGAACGGTATTTAATTTGTATGCCATGGAAGGGCATTCACATAAGGAGATCGGAGAGATGTTACATATTCAGGAAGGGACATCACGTTCGCAATATGCAAGGGCCAAACATTGGTTGAGGGAACAAATAGAAGAATATAGATGAAATGCAAGACTGTTAGAATAATGAGTAATAAGATGTTAATAGATAATGATGTGAAAGAAAGAGACAAATGGGAAGAGATTATCCGGTCGAAATTAAATGATTTCGAAGTGGATACCGAACCGGGAGTTTGGAAAGCGATAGAAGATCGATTGCCCGGGAAAATATTCGTACTTTCCCGAAAGTGGTATTATGCCGCAGCGGTGATTACCCTATTTCTTATGTTAACAGGAGGTTATTATTACTTTAACCGACCTGGAAAAGAACAGGTTACAGCACATATTCCGGAGATGAAAACAGAGATGACAAGAGAAATTCAGGAATCAGGAAATAGGTCAGGCGAAAATACTTCGGTTGCGGCTTTGGATCACTCCCGGGCAAAAGCTCCTGCAGTAACATCAATTCATTTCGCTTCCCTACCACTCGCTTCTCTACCGCCTTCACCCAAAATGCAGATCGCAGTTAAAAACAATATTCCTTCATTGGAATCATTGCCCTCACTCAACCGGACGCCAAGAAGCATAAGTTTAATCTCTCAAGTAGGAGATACACAGCTTCTTGCCGATGCGACTCCCGTCAGTCCGAGTCGAAAACCGGTCAAGAGATGGGGATTTGGCGCCGGTGGAGCAAGTTATTCTGTCGGCTCGAATGGAGGCGGATTAATAAACAGTCGATCAGATCATATTATGTATTCAATGTCTGCATTAAACGATGGCCGGTGGTACATGGAAACTCCCGTCAAAAGAAATGATTATTTCAATGATATACTGGCAAATATATCCAACGAGGTTTCCGCAGTCCATGCTGAAAGTATCCCTAAGGTTAACATGAAACACAAACAGCCGATATCGTTCGGACTCGGGATTGGATATGCTTTGAACAACCGCTGGTCGATACAAAGCGGGCTTGTTTATACCATGTTATCTTCCGAATGGGAGACGGAGTTGGTTTATCAGGGAAAATCAAAGCAACAACTGCATTTCATTGGGATTCCTTTGGGTATAAGTTATACAATTGCCGAATGGAACAAATTCAGGTTCTATGCCACCGCCGGAGGTATGGCAGAATGGAATTTAGGCGGCCATATCAAAACAAATTATTATTATATAGAAGATGAAACCTTCAAACCGGAAAAAGAATCCGTTCGTATGAAGGAAATGCAATGGTCGGTTCATGCAAATGTTGGAGTGAACTATCCGGTAATTAAATTTCTCAATGCATACGTCGAAGGAGGAGCCAATTATTACTTCGACAATAAAAGTTCTATCGAAACCATTAGGTCGGATAAACCTTTTCATGTATCTTTGCATGCCGGTTTACGTTTCGGTTTTTAAAAAAAGAGGAAATTATGTTTAAAAATAAATATCAATAATTATGAAGAGAGTTATTTTACAGCGTGTTTTTTTATTATGTACTGCTGTTTTGCTTTTAACCTCATGTTTGAATGAAACAGGGAATAAAGAGAGCGGACAAGTATTCGGTGTGATCCGGTTTGATATGAAAAAGGGGGCAAATGTGTTGGATGTAGGTGAATACCAAGCATTATATCATATCCGATTTATAAATGATTTTGATGATGATTGTTATTGGGTGGCTTACGAAATTGATTATGATGCGCCTGAGAACAGTGCGGATAATAATATAGGCGATAATTGTTACGTCCATACAATCAATCTATTGGCTGATCCGGTTAAAGTTGAAAAGTGGGGCATTTATCCATATTTAACCGATACCACAAGTGTCTTAACCGGTGAAATTGCGATTAAGGATCCAATATTAGATGACATGTTTAATTATGTGAAAGGAAAAGCGTTTATGTTCTGTTTGTTGAATATGCCCAAAGACCAAAAAATGTCGTTTAACCTTTCTTACGATATGAAGAATTTAACATCTGAAGACTCCGGTTACAAATATTATAATGTGTATCTTCGAGCTTCCATACGCAGAGAAGGCGAAGAGTCGAAAATCGATGTAGGTTATATCAATGCGTTCGAGATGAGGAGTTTTTTGGAATCAGCCGCATATGCTGAAAAGGCATTGGGGAAAACTTCATTCAGACTGAAATTCCATTATCTTTCTGAAATAGATAGTGAAGGAAAAATGAAATGGTCGACTAAAGATTCGTTTGATATCCCGACAACTTTGATTCTTCCTGAAGAAAAATAATCATTCAAAAAAAGAGAAAACGGTAGATATATTGCTGATTGCCGGATTGAATGGCAATCGCCAAACGATTTGATTGGATGGATTAATCTCCAATAAAAGTGGTTGAGACTTGTCACTGCTATGTCCGTTCCAGTTGGCTATCAATGTATTTCCATTTTTATAACGGATCAATTCGGCTACAAAAAGTAAAGCGCCCCAATTCAGATCGGTGGTTTGAATGATTTTGATTTTCTCTTTTGTTTCGGGATCTATTTCCATCAGCGCACGGCCTTCGCCGCACGATACAAGCCAGTTGCCTTCATCAGACAACTTGACCGAAAATGGAGTGCCGCCTGTTAGTACACTATTCACAACGCGGCCTTCTTCCGTCATTTCGGATACTTTGTATTTTCCCATGAGCGGAATCAGATAGGTGTTTTGAGGTGTTTTCAAAATTTGGCGAAATTGATTGTGGACATTGGGAGTCCCGGTTTGGAATTTGACTTCTTTAACAGGTTTTCCTTCTTTGTCCAACTCAACAATCCGGGCAGGAATTCCACATACAGCAACTACATAATTCCCATTCGAATAGGAAACATAATGAATTTCTTCACCTTCATTCGCTTTGAAATCCCAGATAACCTGTTGCTTACGGTTAATCAATTTTGCTCCTTGTTTATAGGCATATAATATATCGCCTTTCGGAGTCACTTCCACTTTATTGCACTCTTCGTCAGGGGAAAGTCCGTGCGACCATTCTATTTTTCCCGACTTTTTGTCGACAATCGCAATTTGTTGCCAGCCGCTACCCCCGATTATAAGCTTCTCTTTTTTCGTACAGGAAATACAGAAAATGAGTAATAATAAAAAAAATATTTGCTTTTTCATTCGATGAATATTTTGTTCAGGACGCGAAAATAATATATTTCAAACGAATAATCAAATAAATGTTCGTGAATTTTGTTACATGAGTGGAAAACGGATGTTTATCGCCTTATTGCCTGAAGTATTGAAGCCAGTCGAGTAGGAGAGGGATTTCGGATGGTGAGACACCGGCTTGGATGAGGTCGGGTACATCGAGCTTGAATAATTCGGCGAATTTATTGAAGTCGTCTGATTCGGACCGGATAGCTTGTACATAATAATCCAATGCTTTTTTGAAATTTCGCAACAACCATTCTGTATGTCCTGCATTTAAGTAATCGTGGGTTTGCGGATGGGATTCTAAAATCTTTTCATAATATTTCCGTGCCTGGCTGAATTTGCCTGTCAAAAACGAGCACCAGGCAATTGCACGTTGGGCTTTTTGACTTTTAGAATCTAAATAATCGGCTTTGAAATAATAATTTAAAGCTTCATCGAAATTTTTCAACTCCAGGTAACAATGACCCATGTTGATCAGTATGGAAGTATTACCCGGAGATAACTTTTCGAAACGGAGATAAAATTCCAATGCTCTTACGGGTTGTTTTAATGCTCTGTAACATCCTGCTATTCTGCGAATCACCCATTTGCTATCGGGATTTATCATCTCTGAACGCAGGTAATCCTCGAGCGCTCCGGCTAAATCATCGGTCATCTGTTTACAATAACCTCGTTTCTGGAAGAGCATATAATCGATTGAGTCGTTTGAAATCAACTGATTATAAATTGGCAACGCATTGTTGAAATAACCTTTCCGGAGGTAAAGCTCTGCAATTTGCAATAGCGTCGCAGGATCCGAGAACCAAGGCTTCAGTAGGGGAAGCATGTGGAAGTCAAGCGAATGGCTGAAAATATCATCAAACTCGGCACGACGCGGGTATAGTTTAAAAAAACGGTACAAATCGTGTATATATTGACCGGCAATGCTTTCGGCCTCGCATTTTTTGTTTTTCAATTCCAAGGCTTGCTGATTGTTCAATTCATTCAACTGGCTGTTCAGTTGATGCAACATGGCATTTCGTTGGTCTTCGGGGATTTGAAACAAGCTGAGATACATCGAATACTTGTCGGAGTTGCACATAAATGAAACCTGCATCAATGATTCGAGTGTGGCAACATCTATATTATGCTTATCGTTCAAAACCGAATGATTGATATAAAAAGGGAGAAACCAGTTACTTATGTTTTTAAAGAAATGAAAATTTTTCAAATGGATAAAAGTGGAGTGCATGATATCCACCCCTTCCTCCTGGAGTTCACTGTATTCTTCGAGTTTTTTCTGCAAATTGCTGTCGGCTATGATATCTTTCCATTCGGGATTCATTTCGTCGTCTACCGGATCGGAGAAATCGGTAATTATCATCCCCTTGTTTTTTTTCGCAAACTTCAACATTTCCGGAAGCATTTCTTCCTGCAACTTACGGGTTACTTTTTCTGTTTCGCGTGTGAGGATAAAACGCATGTTCACCATGGTCAGTATTCGTCCAAAATCGGGCGACTCTCCGAGTATTTCCAATCTTTTCCGGATATCCGGATAATATGCCGTTCGATTGCGGTATATATAAAGGGTAAGGCAGATGGCAATGATGGCGCGGATTTTGACTTCGATATCTTCAACGTGTGCCGCATCAAAGAGGGTATACATTTTTGCCTTGTCGAAGGAGATTTGTAGCCCAAGTAAAAGAGCAGATACAATTTGACATTTCGCTGAAGTTGGAAAATCCTTACTTCTTAGCGCTTCACGTATCGGTATCAGATCATTATCGGAAAGAAAGGCAGTCGACCATATTCGATTAAACAACAAGTCGACAGACGATTCATACCTTGTAAAATCTTCGATATCATACGATCCCTGTATTTGGCGGATGTAGGTAGCCGTTTCATCGGGTTGAACTGACATGTTCCGTTGCATCGCATAAAAGATATGTGGCGATCCGGAATACAAACTTGAATGTAGAATGTGGTCTGCCATCTCATACGCAGAGGAACAAAGATTTGTATAGATTTGTCCCTGTAATGGGTCGCTCATTCCTTCTACATAGTAACGCAACATGTATTGATAGGTTTCCTGCATCTCAGTCAGTTTGCTCTGATGGGAATGGGAATGGGTTACTGATATAAGCCCCTGAAGCATATCGAAGGCTGTTTTCAATGCGCCTTGATTCAATGAATCAAGGATATTACTATAATATGTACGAATTTCCTTATAGCTCATTTATGGGATTTATTACAAATGATGTGCCAAAATTAAGACTTTTTTTTATCTTTGCAGCAAAAAAACTAATTTTTAAGATGAATCAAATTCGCAATTTTTGTATTATTGCCCATATTGATCACGGGAAGAGTACGCTTGCCGACCGTTTGTTGGAGTATACAAACACGATCGACAGGAAGGATTTACAGGCTCAGATATTGGATAGTATGGATTTAGAGCGCGAGCGTGGTATTACCATCAAAAGTCATGCCATCCAAATGAGATATTTTTTTAAGGATAAGGAATATGTGTTGAACCTAATTGATACACCGGGACATGTCGACTTTTCTTACGAAGTATCGCGTTCGATAGCAGCTTGTGAGGGCGCTTTACTTATCGTGGATGCTGCTCAGGGGATCCAGGCTCAAACCATATCCAATCTCTATATGGCAATAGATAATAACCTGGAGATCATTCCTATAATAAATAAAATCGATCTTCCGAGCGCAAAACCCGATGAGGTGGAAGACCAAATTGTCGAACTGCTTGGTTGTGCACGTGATACAATTCTGCGTGCGAGCGGGAAAACAGGAGAGGGTGTATACCGGATATTGGATACAATCATTGAATCGATTCCCCCTCCGAAAGGCGATACCGATTCGCCACTGCAATGCCTGATTTTCGATTCGATATTCAATTCGTATCGTGGCATCATTGCCTATTTTAAAGTGGTAAACGGAGTTATCCGCAAAGGCGATCATGTAAAATTTATTGCAACCGGTAAGGAATATGATGCCGACGAGGTAGGTATTCTGAAATTGACAATGAATCCGCGCGATGAAATAAAAGCAGGGGATGTGGGATATATCATTTCAGGAATCAAGACATCGAAAGAAGTAAAGGTTGGCGATACAATCACCCATGTTGACCGTCCGGCAAAAGAAGCCATTTCAGGATTTGAAGAAGTGAAACCAATGGTTTTTGCCGGTATCTATCCGATCGAAGCCGAAGATTTTGAGAATCTGCGTACTTCGTTGGAGAAGTTACAATTGAACGACGCATCCCTCACTTTTCAACCTGAAAGTTCGGTGGCATTGGGTTTTGGTTTCCGTTGCGGTTTTCTCGGACTACTTCACATGGAGATTATTCAAGAACGCCTTGAACGTGAATACAATATGGATGTTATTACCACTGTGCCGAACGTATCGTATAAGGTATACGACAAAAAAGGAAATTGTATGACTGTGCATAATCCAAGCGGTTTGCCTGATCCGACTTTGATTGATCGTATTGAAGAACCCTATATCAGGGCATCGGTGATTACAAGCACGATATATATCGGGCCGATTATGACTTTGTGTCTTGGCAAACGCGGTATATTGATCAAGCAGGAATATATTTCGGGAGATAGGGTGGAGGTTTATTATGATTTGCCTCTGGGAGAGATTGTCATCGACTTTTATGATAAATTGAAAAGCATATCGAAAGGGTATGCTTCATTCGACTACCATTTGCACGATTTCCGGGAGTCGCGACTGATCAAACTGGATATCTTATTGAATGGAGAACCGGTTGATGCGCTTTCAACATTGACACATGTGGATAACAGTGTATCCTTTGGGCGCCGGATGTGCGAGAAATTGAAGGAACTGATTCCGCGCCAGCAATTTGAGATTGCAATTCAGGCGGCAATCGGCTCGAAAATAATTGCCCGCGAAACGGTCAAAGCAGTTCGTAAAGATGTGACGGCCAAATGCTATGGAGGTGATGTTTCGCGTAAACGCAAATTGCTGGAGAAACAGAAGGAAGGTAAGAAGCGGATGAAGCAGATAGGAACCGTTGAAGTACCGCAGAAAGCCTTTTTAGCGGTGTTGAAGTTGGATTAGTTCGACGCTAAAGGTTCAATGTTACAAGTTTAATGATTAAAATACAAAGTTTGAAGAATATATGAAAAGGTGTGTTTCGGTCGTATTTATTTTAACGTTTTATGGTATGTCAATGTCAATATATGCACAACAAGCGCGGCTTGTAGATTGTCCGATTGAGCAAGCGGAAGATGTAAGTCTTTGGGATAAATTGATGGGTGAAAAATTGAAGACGCTTTATCCCGATAAGGAAATGTTGGAACATTGTTCGTCGATTACGTTTATGCGCGCTATCCAAAATGCCGGCATACAACTGGTTGATGTCCGCACAGCAGAGGAGTTTAATGAAGATCACATTCACGAAGCGGTATGGATTGATATCAGAAAGGACGATTTTGATGTCCGGACAACCCAATTGCTTCGTTCGGACCAACCCGTTGCAGTCTATTGCAGGGGAGGGGTACGAAGCCGGAAAGCTGCAGAAAAGCTATTGCTGAAAGGGTTCCAAGTCTATAACTTTGACAGGGGTTTCAGCCAATGGAAAAAAGACGGCATGCCGGTCGTCAAACCTTAAATATTTAAGAACCTAATAATTAATGCCAACCATGAAAAATTTTTTGTTTATTGTCGGTTTTTTTTCGATATTGATGTATTCATGCAAGGATGATACGGAAAGTCTGAAAAATGAAATCGACAATTTAAAACACATCATTACCTTGCAGAATGCCTTTGTGGCTAAGAAGATCATCGTATCCGTATCATCGACCACCATTCAAAAAATCAATTATTGGAATATAACTTTTTCGGATAATATGATGATACAAAT
>JAIRJR010000181.1 GCA_031260575.1 Tannerella sp. | reverse complement strand
GCGGTAAATCAAATGTTTACTGCATAGATGAAACAACTATTTTTTTTAATTTTAACATGTATCACTGTTGTTGCCTACGCGCAAACAGGTTTAGTAAAAGGCAGACTTGTTGGTGAAGGCGAGCCGGTGGAGTTTGCCAATGTGTTACTTACAACAGTCAGTGATACATCCACCGTTTTGCAATTTGCGCTAACCGACGCGCAAGGCATGTTTACATTGGACAAAGTACCTTTTGGTGAATACAGGCTAATCAATCGCTTCATCAGCTACAAAACGATAACAACGGCTTTAAATATCAACGAAAATAATTCGTCCGTTGATTTGGGAACGATTGTAATGGAAACAGATGCGGCAATGTTGGGCGAAGTAACCGTAACCGCACAGCGAAGGCTGGTACAAAAAACTACGGAAGGATTTAAAATAAACGCCGCATCAAACATCACCCAATTGGGCGGTACGGCAACCGATTTACTCCGAAGCGCACCGACCGTGCATGTAAGCGACGAAGGGCGTATTTCGTTGCGGGGCAAAACACCGCTCATCCTGATCAACGGCAGAAGTTCGTCGCTTGCCAATACCAATCAAATAGCCGCATCGAGTATAGAAAGTATCGAAATCATCACCAATCCACCGGCAAGATACGATGCTTCGGCTGAAAGCGGCATCATCAACATTATCTTGAAAAAAAACAGACAAAGCGGTACAAACGGCGCATTGGCTCTGGGAGCGGGCTGGGGAGCGCGGGAACGTATCAACGTCACGGTTATTATCAATCATAAAACCGAAAAATGGAACTTTGGAATGGCGTATGACAACCGTTTTGCGATGAGGACAAGGGATATTGAAGCAAGCCGTACCAACTTCGCCCTGCCTGATGAATACAGAATTGAGCAAATCCGGCATGACGACTGTTACGAACAGTTGCAAAACTTGAAACTCAATATAGATTTTTCACCCAATGATAAAAATATATTTGGTTTTGAGGTCATCGGCAATCTGCCGGGGATAGACAATCTGGAATCGCTGAACAGCGCCATCCGCAGACAAAACAATGATTTAGCATCCAATCGAAACCGCTATTCGGAAGAAATTGAGCGCAGCAAAGTTGTCGAATTTGCACTGAATTACAACCGTAAATTTACCGACGACCGCAAAAAACTTTCGGCAAACGTTACCACCTCTATCAAAGGTTTTCGGCAAAACACCGATATTACATCGCACATGCTCGACCAAAACGATGTTTTCACAGGAGCGCCTTTCTACGAAAGAACACATAACTACGAAAACGTTTATCTCAGCAACGCAACATTGGATTACACTTTTCCTGTTTCACCCGGCGCCGTTGTCGAAGTGGGAGGCAAAGGGCAGTTCCGCAGCATGACTGCCGACTTCCAAATGGCAAAGAAAGTGGAAAACGACTATGAAGTAAACAACGCCGCAAGCGATATCTTCAAGTTCGGCGAACAGGTCTATGCGGTTTATGCTCAATACAGCGGTTTTATCGGCGACAGGGATAATCCGCGCTGGCAATACGGAGCAGGTTTGAGAGCGGAGCAGGTTTACAACCGCGGGGAAATGCAAAAAAGCGATGATAATTCGTTTAAAAACAATTACATCAATTTTTTTCCGTCTGCAAATCTGGTTTTTTTCATCAAATCGGATGAATTTATTAAATTAACCTACGGAAAAAGAATCAACTACCCCGGTGCGGGACAACTCCGTCCGTTTACCGACGTAACCGACTCGTTGCATCAGTACAGCGGAAATCCCTATCTAAAACCCGAAATCATTCACTCCACTGAATTAGGCTTTAATAAAGAATGGGAAAAGTATTCGTTATCCTCTATCCTGTTTTACCGCTATTCGCAGGATGTGATCAGGCAATATTCCGAATTGCACCCAAACGGAATGATCATGTCAACGCAGCAAAATTTTGGCAGCGCGGTTACTTATGGTTTGGAAAACATTATCGGTGCCGAACTCCTCTATTTTTATAGCGCCAATTTGAGCGTGTCGCTGTTTCAGTCCCGAATTAACGGAACAATCGAGAACACAACCGAATTAACCAACAACGCTTTTTGTTGGTACGGAAAACTCATCAATAATTTCAAATGGCGTAATAGCAGACTGCAACTGACAGGTATCTACAACTCGTCTACCATAACACCGCAAGGGAAAAACTTTGCCAATTACTACGTGGATATGGGGTTTCAGCAGCAATTAGGAAAGAACACGCATTTAGGTATAGTCCTGACCGATGTTTTCAACTCCATGAAAAGCGGTTTTGACCTGAATACTCCTGACTTTTATCGAACCAACACCCGCAAAGCCGACACCCGCGCCATTTTGGTAGCATTTGCCTACACGTTCAATTCGGCTTTTAGAAGCAGATTACTCGAAAATAGATTTTCAATCGAATAAAGAAACTCAATAACGTAACCGAAAACATTGAGCGGAACTTGACGGAACTTCAAAAATCGTTACCATATTTGTGCGGAAATTTTGCAAATAGATAGGTGTCAATGCACACACCACAAGCTGCCCATTCATTCAATACGAAAATTCTTACTTTATGTTATCCAATTGTATCTTCATTATGTGAAAATATTGTATTTTTGTACCATAATTGTTTCCATTATGCCCGAACAACAAAACAGTTCAAATCTCATTGAACGAAAGCAATACATGCAAACGCTACGCAATCTGAAAGACCAGAATATTATAAAGGTCATTACAGGGGTGCGGCGTTGCGGAAAATCCACATTGCTCGAAATGTTTGCAAACGAATTATTGCAAAAAGGTGTTGAGCAGGCACAAATACAATTCTTGAATTTTGAAGATTTGGATACGCTTGCTATTGGCGACATTTACCAAATTCACACACATATAAAAGAGCGGCTTCTATCCGACAAGATGAATTACATTTTTCTTGACGAGGTGCAAAATGTCAAAGATTTTCAACGGCTTGTCGATAGCCTGTTTATCAAGAAAAACTGCGATGTATATATTACCGGCTCAAACGCTTATCTGCTTTCGGGAGAGCTGGCAACCTTGCTGACAGGCAGGTATATCGAAACTTCTATTCTGCCGCTTCAATTTGCTGAATATTACAATTATACAGCAGCCAAATCCCCAAACATATCGAAATCTGACACTTTGGGGAATTACGTTATTGAAGGCGGCATTCCGGAATACTATAAACAAAAGAATATCAGTCAAAAACAGGCAGATGATTTTGTCGCAAGCGTACTGAATACGATTGTTGAAAAAGATATTTTTGAACGGTTGAATGTTAGAGATAAGCACGATTTCAATAAAATAATTGACTTTACATTTGATTCTGTTGGCTCGTTTGTGTCGCCGCGCTCTATCGCCAACACACTTCGCACACACGGAACGGTGATTGACCATAAAACTGTTGCAAAGTATTTAGATGCACTTTGCGATTCGTTTTTGCTGTACAAAGTGCCACGTTACGAAATCAAAGGCAAAGGGCTTTTGCAAACATTGAACAAGTATTACCTTGTTGACCCCTGTTTCAGAAAAGTGCGCTTAAAACGCAGTATGCAGCCCGACCGTTCACATTGGTTGGAAAATATGGTTTATCTCGAATTACTGCGGAGATACAGAGATGTTTATGTTGGGAAAATTGGCGACAAAGAAGTAGATTTGGTGGTTACCGACCGCGAGGGCTATACTTCTTATTATCAAGTAGCTTGGACTACCGATCATGAAGAGACATTGAAACGTGAGCTCGCTTCTTTAAATGCCATCAAAGATTCTAATCCAAAATATTTGCTAACAATGGATATGGATTTTAATCCTGTTTATGACGGAATCAGAAAATTAAATGTAGCAAATTGGATGTTGCAAAATATTTGACAAAAAATTTGAAAGTAAGCTCTTTTCAGATATAGACATCAAGTATGTAAAGAATTTCGATATTTGGACCGGTTTACCGAAAATACTATCTTGATTGAAGATTATCTCGTTCCAAGTGTTTCCCGCGATGGATATACAGGCGAGCAACTATATAATCATATTCGCAGTCGATTTACAAGGAATAATAAGAACC
>JAIRJR010000097.1 GCA_031260575.1 Tannerella sp. | reverse complement strand
ATCGTAGACCGCTGTAAAAGGCAAACAAAAACGCTAGCTTTAAAATCGGCTATAAACATGGAGTTTCTACCAACTTTTTAACTTCATCAATAGTCAGGTATTCAATTTCAGTTGTTTGTTTCTTTGGCCTGTTTTCCGGCTTTATCTGCTTGATTGGGTTGTTGTTTATGATCCCGTCCAATACCGCTGCATTTAGCACGGTTGCAAACTTTATCATATATGTATACTGAGTATTTTCACATAAAGAGTTCCTGCTGTATTTTATTCTTGACGTTTCCGGATTCTGCTTTGCAGTTTTCATGTATTCAATAAACCCGGCACAAAAATCCTTATTTACCTGCTTGAATGTTATATTATTGCCTTTGTATTGTACCAAGTGATACCGTAATGCCATGAACGATTTATAATTTCCACCACGATTACGACCACCGGCATTTTCACTTTTCTTTTCTGCAAAGTTTTGAATGTAATCCAACAGATTTATTTTTGAACGTCCGGATGTGGTAGAAAAGCCGTGTGTTTCATTTTGAAGTTCAAGTATACGTTGTGCCTTTACTGCATTTGCAATCCTCATCGTTTCTTTGTTATCTTCTTTGTCGGCCTGTGTCCGTTCCGGCTTAATGTATAGGTGTTTTAAAAATTCACACCTCCTTTCACCGTCATTGTAAATATCCAGGTAAACAGACTTGTTTCCATTCGCACGTTCTCTGAAACGTACCTTGACAGGTTCTTTTACCTTTGGCTGTTTTTTCCTGTTGCTCATAAGTGAAAATATTGATTTGTTACCGGATGCAAAGATACAACCTAAAAACAACATAACAAAGGAAAATACAATATATTTAGGTTTTCAAAATATGATTTATTTGATTTGATTATTAACATATTGAATACTAAAGAAACAAATTTTCAGCAAAAAAACAAACGAGTAACAAAATAATTTTTCAATGAGTAACAAACCGGCAACAAAATAGACGAAAAAAAAAGCCATACAACAGAAAATAACTATCTGTTGTATGGCCTTCAAATAAGCCTTAATAATCTGTATTTATGTATGTTTATTATCATTTTATTAACTTATGTTTTCCCTTGTTTTCTACCGTATTTTTTTACTTCAGTTTTTCTTTGAAGAAGCCAACCGTTCTTCCCCAAGCTAATTTAGCAGCTTCAGCATGGTATCTGTCGGGGTTCGAATCGTTATTAAAGGCATGTGCGGCGCCGTCGTATATAAAAATCCGGTAGTCCTTTTTTTGTTTTTTCAGTTCCTCTTCGAAAGCGGGGATTCCGGCATTGATACCGGGGTCGTTTCCGGCGTAATGCGCCATGATGGGCGCCTTGATTTTGGCTACATCTTCGATGGCCGGCGTACGTCCGTAATAGGGAACTGCAGCATCCAATTCGGGTGAGTTGACCGCAACCTGGTTGGTCATTGCTCCTCCCCAACAGAATCCTGTACATCCTACTTTTCCGGTTGAGCGGGGATGGGTCTTGAGGTATTTAACGGCGGCAACAAAATTGTTAACCGTATCTTCAGCGCTCAGTTCCCTGATCCTTTCTGAAGCCAAAGCCTGATCGTTTTCGGGAGTTCCTCCAACCGGTGTCAGTCCGTCGGGTGCAATGGCCAAAAATCCTTCTTTGGCAAACCGTTTAGCTACATCTTGGATATGAGGCTGAAGCCCTCTGTTTTCATGAATCACGATTACTGCGGGAAATTTTCCTTCTGTTTTCGGATGGGCAATTAACGCCCTCATATTGACTTTCGGAGCGGGATAGTCCACCATTTCGGCAACCAAGCCATCATCCTGCGAAGGAATCATACGGTTTGATTCACCTAAAGCAGGCAATACGGACAAAGCAGTTGCGGCGCTGCCCGTCAAGAGAGTCAATTTTTTCAAAAAAGCACGGCGGTCAATCCGGCCTTCCTTGTACGCTTCATAAAGTTTTGTAATGTTACTTTCCATAGTTTGTTGAAATGAATTAAATGTGAGGTCAAAAGTAGATGAAATTATTGTTTATTCCAAAAGTATGGAACGAAAACACATTTTTTACGTCTTTCTCCTTATCTTCCACTCCTGCGGATAAAGATTATTCGCCCTTGTTCCGATATTTTTCACAAATCCAAGGGGGGTGTTGCGGTATTTCACAACGACAAAGCCCCTGGGAACATCTCCCGGCAAAACCAGGGATTCCTTTTGCAAATATCTGATACTGTCCGCTAAAGACATTTCAACGGCGGGAAATGCATCGTTACGTAAGCAGGCGCTTAATGCAAGTGCAGGCGAAGGGTGCACCTCATTTCCATTCATCTCGCCGACCAAAATACCGGCATACAAAACGCGTAGATGGTGTGATAGTAACAGATAGGTGTCATATGACACCGCCGGTATGGCATGTATACCATAACGAATTGTGAATAATTGTATATTTGAAATATTGAATAACCGAATCATATTAAATATTGACCCTTGAACAAAGCGTTTGGCGTAGTGTGTTGGATTTTGAACTGTTGACATCCCCTTAACCCCCTTCAAACGGTTACTTTGAATCTTACATTGCGCGTCGGGTTTTTTCAATAAAGCGAAGCTAAACCCTTCGCCTTTGATTCGATGCGGATAAAAACGGTACATGGGAAAAGATTCATCAATTGCGGGACAAATGTTCCAATTCGCTTCGACAGAAACAGGTAATATTTCAGCGTTGTAGTGTTCAATGAAGTGGCGGATATTTTCTTCGTTTTCTTCGCGATTAAATGTACAGGTGCTATAGACAAGCAGTCCGCCGGGCTTTAGGCTTGCCCAGACATCATGGATGATTCTTCGTTGGCGTGCGGCACACATCCGAACATGATCCACACTCCATTCGTTCCGGCTTTTTTTGTCTTTGCGAAACATCCCTTCGCCCGAACAGGGCAGATCAGCCACAATCACATCGAACAGATGCGTAAGTTTGCCGATATCCTTTGGGTCGTTACAGGTGACAATGGTATAAGGCGAACCCCATTTAATCAAATTTTCCTTTAGCACCCCTGCACGGCTATGAATTACCTCATTGCTGACTAACAGGCTATTCACGGGAAGAATGCTTTGTAAATGAGTGGATTTGCCTCCGGGCGCCGCACATAAATCCAAACATACAACCGGCTTAGTAAGATATTGTTTCACAGCCTGTTCAAGAAACATCGACGAAGCTTCCTGCACGTAGTAACAACCGGCATGAAATAACGGATCGAAGGTAAAAGAAGGCCGTTCGGGTAAATAATAACCCGTATCACACCATTTTACTTTTTCGTAACCGGCAATGGGCATCGCCGTATGTTTGGATGGATTAAGCCGTATACTGACAGGCGATTCTTCCTGTAAGGCCTGCTCCAGCAGGTCGTAAGAATCATCTAAACAAATTTTCGTCTTGATTTTAAAATCGTTGGGAATATCCATGCGTTTAAAATAATAAACAAAAGTATGGTTATAAAATGTTTTTTAAAATACCTGCCTGTTAATCAACGATTTTTCAAATTTCTCTTTTAGAAACTGTGTACAATCTTCAAATGTTTTGAATGTCAATTCATCGGGAACAAGATCGGGGATGACATGATGCGTTTGCAACATATATAACGGCTGTGGCTGGATAATCGTCATAATCACCGTGATCCCTTTTGCCTGCAAATTTTTAACGGCTGTTTCCATGGCGTATAAACCCGACTGGTCGAGGAAAGAAACGCGTCGCATCCGGATAATCACAATTTTTGCGCTATCCGGAATTTCTTGCATCACTTCCTGAAAACGGGTGATGGAACCAAAGAAAATCGGACCGTTCAACCGTTGAATATAAATCTGATGACGTATTTCATCGGTTAAATCTTTTTCGTCATCCCACGGACTTTCTTTGTCGAAAACAGAAATTTTGTCCGACGTATAGCCGCTTTCAACCAGATCGCCTGCGCGTTTCATGAATAGTACGCAGGCGATAATCATTCCCATTCCAACGGCAGTCAGCAAATTGACAAAGACGGTTAATAAAAGCACCGTAATCAGTACAAGCGCATCGGCGCGTGGAATTTTGGTTAAGTCTTTTAATCCTTTGTAATCAATGATACCGAACCCAACGGTTATCAATATGCCTGCCAAAACGGAAAGCGGGATAAACTGTACCAATCGCCCCAATCCAAGAAGAATGACCAACAGGATGAGCGCATGTGTCATTCCCGCCAAACGGGTTTTACCGCCGCTTTTCAGGTTGACCATCGTCCGCATCGTGGCGCTGGCGCCCGAAATACCGCCAAAAAAACCTGAAAAGAAATTGCCGATGCCCTGACCGATTAATTCCCGGTTGCTGTTGTGTTTCGTTTTGGTGATGTTGTCGACCATCACGGCAGTTAGCAGCGTGTCAATCGACCCCAGTCCGGCTAACGTCAGTCCGGGAATAACCGCCATTTTCAATGCGGCAAGCCAGTCAATGTTACTGACTGCGTAAGAAACAAAAAACGGTTTGGGAAAACCGGATGGGATTTCACCAATCGTCAACGACGGATTAAAATCTTTGATGAAAAGAGAAATGACTGTCACTACGAACAGTGCAACCAGCGTAGACGGTATTTTCTTTGTCAGTAAAGGAAAAAAATAAATCAACGCAATGGCGCCGATGCCCAGAATAAGCGCATACAGATCAAACTCCACTATCCTTTGCGGCAGTTGCGTGAGCATATCAACGATTAAAACAGGCGATTTGGTTCCCATCAAAGGGTAAATCTGCTGCAAAATGATAATGATTCCGATGCCGCTCATAAATCCCGACAAAACCGGATAGGGAATATAGCGGATGTATTGACCGATTTTTAGAATGCCGAAAAGGATTTGAAAAATCCCGCAAAATAACCCTGCCAGCGAGAGTGTGATTAAAACGGTTTCGATGGAATTGGGTTGCGTGGCAGCCCAAATGCCCGAAATCAGCGTGGCGGTAACAACGGTCATCGGGCCGGTAGGTCCGTTGATATGGGCGGGCGTTCCTCCGAATAACGAAGCAAAAAAACCAACCATAATCGCGCCCGTCAATCCGGCTAAAGCACCAATCGCGCCAATATGACCGATTTCGCTTGCATCGATACTTCCGAATGCCTGAATTCCAAACGCAAGCGCCAACGGCAACGCGACAATCGCAGCCGTTAATCCGCCGAAAATATCTCCCTTGAGATTATGTTTGTATAAGTGTATGCCTCTATATTTGCTGATATCCTTCTGCATAATGCAGCAAAGATAGCGATTTACAAGGAAAAAATATTACATTTGCAAAAAAGTAGATCATGAAACCGGCGCTTTTTCTGATTCCTGTAACGTTGGGCGAGACCGACCACCGGAAAGTATTACCCGAATATAACCGTGAGATAATTTCCCGGATCAGGCATTTTATTGTGGAAAATGTTCGTACCGCCCGTCGATTTCTAAAAAAATGCGATCCTTCGATGGATATGAATGCGATTCATTTTGATGTATTGAATCAACATACTTCGCCCGAACTGATCTCGGCATTTTTAATTCCTTTGAAGAAAGGCGAATCCATGGGTTTGTTGTCGGAGTCGGGATGCCCGGCAGTAGCCGATCCGGGCGCTGATATTGTGGCGATTGCGCAACAAATGGGTTACAGGGTGATTCCATTGGTAGGCCCTTCTTCGCTGTTGATGGCGCTGATGGCTTCGGGATTTAACGGGCAAAACTTTGCATTCCACGGCTATCTACCCATTGATGCGGCTGAGCGAACGGCTCGTATCAAGATGCTCGAAACCCGTATGATTTCCGAAAACCAGACACAACTTTTTATCGAAACGCCTTACCGGAATAATAAACTGATGGAAGAATTCGTTCGTATATGCCGGCCGGCAACAAAACTATGCGTAGCGGTGAATATCACATGTAAAGATGAATATATACGGACACGCCCGATCAAAGAATGGGTGGGCAACATCCCCGATTTGAATAAAAAACCTGCTTTGTTTTTGATATACAAATAGGGATAGTTAAGAATTAAAAATTAAGAATTAAGGATTGATATGGAGAAAGTTGATTTTTTTGCACACGAAACGGCGGTAATTGACGAGGGTTGTACAATTGGTGAAGGCGCCCGAATCTGGCATTTTTCACATATAATGAAAGGGTGTAGAATCGGACGCGATTGTACGATCGGACAAAACGTTGTCGTATCGCCGGACGTTATCATCGGTAATCGTGTAAAAATTCAAAACAATGTTTCCGTTTATACGGGCGTTGTCTGTGAAGATGATGTGTTTTTAGGGCCAAGTTGTGTGTTTACCAATGTGATAAATCCGCGAAGCGCCATTACACGCAAACACCTGTATCAATCGACTTATGTGGAAAAAGGAGCGACCATCGGAGCCAATGCTACCATTGTATGTGATTGCCGCATAGGAACGTATGCCATGGTAGGCGCCGGAGCGGTAGTGACCAAAGATGTACCGCCCTATGCGCTTGTAGTTGGCAATCCCGCCCGTCAGATTGGATGGGTAAGCGAATATGGGCATCGTTTGGATTTTGATGACGAAGGCGTTGCCGTTTGCCCGGAAAGCGGAAAGATGTATTATTTGCGTGACGGAAAAGTACATCTTTAATTGTCATCCCGCTGTAACCTGAAAGCCTTTCCCAGCATTTGAATGATATCGCCGGCAATCACGCTTTCTTCCGAAAGGCCGGCCGTAGCCAAATCGCCGGCTAAACCATGCAGGTATACGCCTGTCATTGCCGCCGTTTCAGGCGCGTATCCCTGTGCCAGCAGGCTCAGGATTATGCCGGTCAGTACATCGCCGCTACCTGCCGTAGCCATCCCGGGATTACCTGTCGAGTTGAACATAACATTGCCGGCGGGTGTACAAATCGCCGTATAAGCGCCTTTCAATACAATGTACACGGAGTGTTCCATCGCCTTTGTACGTGCTTTCCGGATCCGCTCATATCCACATTCGCAGGTTCCGAAAAGCCTGTCAAATTCTTTCGGATGAGGGGTCAAGATTGAAGCCGGAGGAAGCAGCGGGATTAATTCGGGATGTAATGCCGGGATATTAAGCGCATCGGCGTCAAGCAAAAGCGGTTGCCGGGCAGATTCGAGTAATGTTTTCAGTAATTTGATCGAGGAAGGCTGTGTGGCAAGTCCGGGCCCGATGGCAATGGCGTTGTATGCCGTTATTTCGGGTAGCACAGATACAAAATCAGCGTCATCATCCAAACTCAGCATCGCTTCCGGCACGGTGGTTTGAAGCGCTGTCTCGCCCCGTTGCGGGATATGAACCGTCATAAGCCCGGCGCCGCTGCGAAGGCATGCTTTCGCAC
>JAIRJR010000086.1 GCA_031260575.1 Tannerella sp. | reverse complement strand
CAACATAAAATAGTTACTAATTAATCCTTCCAATGGACAATTTTATTCATCAACTCATCAACATATCCCGCCACTACGGCACGGACAGTCGCTATGTCATTGCCGGAGGCGGAAATACGTCTTTTAAAAGCGATGACAGGATTTGGATTAAAGCCAGCGGCTATGCATTGGGATCAATTACGGAAGAAGGATTTGCCGTACTTGACCGCAAGAAGTTGACCATCATTTCTGAGAAGACATACAACTCCGACCCGGCTATCCGCGAAGAAGAAGTCAAAAACGACTTATCGGCAGCCTGCCTGACAAAAGACCGCAGACCTTCGGTCGAAACATCGATGCACAATGCGCTGAATACACGCTTTGTCGTTCATCTGCATCCGACCATTGTCAATGGACTGATGTGCAGTAAACATGCCGAATCCGAAACAAAGCGCCTCTTTGACAATCAGGCAATTTATATACCCTACACCGACCCGGGATATACCCTTTTCAAAGAAGTGGAAAACCGGATTATTGCATACCGTACCCAATTCGGTAAAGAACCCGCTTTGCTTTTTTTACAAAATCACGGAATCTTTGCAGGGGCAGACACCATCGAAGAAATCAAAAGCATATATAAACATGTCATCCAAACTATCGAACAGGAAACCAATCCGGAATCCCTTATCAGTGAAGTTTATCCGGTTTGCGATTGTGTGCAAGAAGTTATCCCGGCCATCCGTATGATATTGAGCAAAGACGGGTTAAAAACATTAAAAATCAGGAATAACAGCCGGATTGCCCAATTATCGGCTTCCGAAAAAGAGTTTGCCTGTATCTCAACGCCATTTACTCCCGATATCATTGTCTATTGTAAATCCAACTATGTATACATTCCCCATTGGGACAACAAAGAAGATTTACTGTCCAAAGCGGAAAAAGAAATCGAAACCTTCACCTTGAAGTGGGGATACATGCCCAAAGTATTACTTATTAAAAACATTGGCTTAATTGCCGTAGGCGAACATGCTGCCGCTTGCGATACCATCCTGGATATGTATGAGGATATGATGCAAATAGCCGTCATAGCCCGTTCGTTTGGCGGCGAACATCCGATGACGCATACTCAAATTGACTTTATCGACCATTGGGAAGTTGAGAACTATCGCCGTAAAATAAGCGCCGGACAATCATCGGGACGTGTCGAAAACAAAACCATTATCGTTACAGGAGCCGCTCAGGGATTCGGAGAAGGGATCGCCGAATGTTTGATCAGGGAAGGCGCCAACATTGTCGTGGCAGATATGAACGAAGAAGCCGGAAAGGCTACAGCCCTAACACTATGTGGATTGGCGAAAAGCAACCGTGCAATTTTTGTGAGAACAAACGTAACCGAACCGAAAAGCTTGTACAACCTGATCCATGAAACCGTTTGTTACTTCGGTGGCTTGGATGTTTTGATCAGTAATGCCGGTGTTTTACGCGCCGGAAATTTGGAAGATATGACTCCCGATAGTTTTGATTTTGTCACCAAAGTCAACTACAATGCCTATTTCTACTGCACCCAAGTTGCATCGCGTGTCATGAAGTTGCAAAACAGATATGCTCCTGAAAACTACGGGGATATAATTCAAATCAACTCGAAATCAGGCTTGCGGGGCTCAAAAGCCAACTTCGCCTATTCGGGAGGAAAATTCGGCGGCGTGGGACTTACCCAGTCGTTTGCACTCGAACTGGCTCCTTTCCGGATCAAAGTCAATTCCGTCTGTCCCGGAAACTTCTATGAAGGTCCGCTATGGGCCGACCCTGAAAACGGACTTTTTATCCAGTACCTGCGTGCCTGTAAAGTACCGGGGGCAAAGACCATCGAAGACGTTCGTACATTCTATATGAATCAGGTACCCATGCAAAAAGGAACCAACCCGGAAGATGTTACCAAAGCCATACTTTATCTGATCGACCAAACCTGTGAAACAGGTCAGGCAATGCCGGTGACAGGGGGACAGGTGATGATTAATTGAGAATTGAGAATTAAAAAACATTTTATTGTGAAAACAAACGCAGTCAGATTATACGGCAAAAACGACCTTCGGTTGGAGACATTCGAGTTGCCACCTATACAAGCGGATGAAATATTAGCCAAAGTCGTATGCGACAGCATCTGTATGTCGACATGGAAGGCGGCAGTCGAAGCGGATATACACAAACGCGTCCCTCGCGATGTCGCTCAAAATCCAACAATTATCGGTCATGAATTTGCCGGCGAACTTGTCGAGGTGGGAAGCAAATGGAGCAACCGGTTTAAATCCGGCGATAAATTTTCGATACAGCCGGCGCTTAACGATGAAAACGGCCCCGTCGGGATTCTGAGCGCTCCCGGTTATTCTTATCGCCATATTGGCGGAAATTCGACGTATATCATCATTCCCAACGTCGTGATGGAAAAAGGTTGTTTGTTGAAATACAACGGTCAAGGCTACTTTCCGGCGTCTCTATCCGAGCCGCTCTCGTGTGTAATCGGAGCCATACACGCCAACTATCATACGACTCCCGGCTCATACCATCATCTGATGGAGATCAAAAATGAGGGAAACATGGCTATACTTGCCGGTGCAGGCCCGATGGGATTGGCTGCAATCAACTATACGATACTGCGTGCCGACCGGCGTCCCAAGTTGTTGGTTATAACTGATATCGATGCGAATCGATTAGAGCGTGCCGCCTCGTTATACAGTCCCGAAATGGCTGCGAAAAACAACATCGAATTGAAATACATCAATACAAACCGGATGAACGACCCTGTAAATGAATTGAAGGCATTCACAGGCGGACAGGGTTATCACGATGTATTTGTATTTGCACCGGTTGCATCGATCATTGAACTGGGTGATGACCTGTTGGCTTTCGATGGTTGTCTGAATTTCTTCGCAGGTCCTCCGAAGAGTGATTTCAAAGTACCTTTCAATTTCTATCATGTTCATTACGGATATACCCATATTGTCGGCACAAGTGGCGGTAATACCGACGATATGAAAGAAGCATTGGAAATGATCAGCCAAGGGCTTGATCCGGCTGGATTTGTCACCCATATCGGGGGGATTGATTCAGTGATTGAGACAACAATGAACCTGCCCTCGATTCCAGGAGGCAAAAAACTGATTTATAATCATATCCATATGCCTTTAACCGCTATCGCCGATTTCCAAAACAAAGGAAATGAAAACCCGCTCTTTGCAGATCTTCACAAACTATGCGAACGACATAACGGACTATGGAATTTAGAAGCGGAAGCGAGGTTATTGGATAGCCAAGAATGACAAATAGCTCTTAATACCGCTGAGAACCATTCGTTTCGAGCGATAAATTGAATACTTCGGCTTTGCTGTTAATCTTAAATGCTTCGACTATTTTATCCGTTCTATCTATAGGCGTAAGGCTGATAATGGTAGAACCTGCACCGCTCAAATAAGTTGCATAGGCGCCATATCTATGTGCAATCTCACGCAATTGGGATAGTTCGGGAACAAGCCTGGCACGGTATCTTTCGTGAAACTTGTCTTGCTCCATCATTCGCCCTGCTTTGGCTATGTCACCCTTGATAAGGCTCGCAACCATGACATTACTAATCGATGACGCCCATACGGCCTCTTTAAACGGTAATTCTTGCGGCAGAACCTTACGCATTGCAATTGTAGACATTTTATAATCAGGGACATACGCAACAATACCCACATTCGACATATCGATTTTGACATATTCGAGGATACCTTCACAATAGGTACTCACCACAAGCCCGCCCAAGATAGCCGGAGCAACATTATCGGGATGACCTTCCATGCTGCATGCAAGCTGAAGTTTGACCTGTGTCGACAAGTTCATCCCGCCAATCGCGCATGCCAACTCAATACCCGCAACCAATGCCGACGAACTACTGCCCAACCCGCGCTCTAAAGGTATTTCGGAGGTCATACGTATCTTGTAAGGAGTTAATTCGGGAGCGATTTTGAGTGCTGTGGAAATCACTAAATTGGTATGATCGTGGGGAATATCTGTACCCAGACTGTGTATGATATCCCAGGTGTCGCCGGGTTCTAAAACTTCCAAATCTAAAAATAAATTAACAGCAAAGCCGACTGAGTCGAAGCCACAGCCTAAATTTGAACTTGATGCGGGTACTCTGATCTTCATATTAATACATTTCTTATTGTTTCTTTTATATTTTCAATTACCTGACCATGTAAAACGGGTTTTTCATACAATGATTTCAAATTACAGGGTGGATCATTCAATACATTTCCAATGGCATGCCCTATGGTTTCGGGAAACTTATAGGGCGATGCCGTAGCCAATATCATGGTGTGGGTTTCATCGCCGGTTCGTTTTTGATACTTCCCGTATACACATTGGCCTACAGCCGTATGCGGGTCTAATACATAGCGGGTCGAATGGTAGATATTACGGATGGTTTCGATTGTTTCAAGATCGGTTGCACAATCCGAATCAAATATGTCCATTGGAATATCAATTGAAAATTCACCTTTGCTTTTCAACGACTTATACGCTTCGATAACGGTATGAGTTCCGCCAATATCGTAGATAAAGCGCTCCGGATTGCTTGAAATCAGAATATCCATCGATGGAGAAACAGTCACATTCAACTCGCGTTTTCGATCATAGATGCCTGTTTTGATGAAATCATTCAGGACATTGTTTGAATTGGTCGCACAAATCAATTTATTGACGGGCAGACCCATTCGATATGCATAATACCCTGCCAAGATATTTCCGAAATTACCGGTTGGCACGACATAGTTGACAGGATCACCTTCCTTGATTTCACCTTTACAAACCAATTCCGAATAACCATAAAAATAATATGCGATTTGCGGTAGCAAGCGCCCTAAATTAATCGAATTGGCAGAAGTAAATAAATATCGACCGGCAAATTCGGACTGGAATGATTTGTCAGCAAATACCTCTTTGACTGCTGTCTGTGCATCATCAAAATTTCCTTTAATTCCAAAAACATGCACATTATCACCTTCTTGTGTAGTCATTTGTAGTTTCTGCATATTGCTTATACCCGTTGAGGGGTAAAACACCAATACACGTGTATTCGCGACACCGGCCATATTCGCCAAAACAGCGGAACCCGTATCGCCCGACGTAGCAGTTAAGATGGCAGCGGTTTGTTGATTATTATTTTTACGTAAGGCGGCAGTAAGCAAATAAGGAAATAATTGAAGGGCAACGTCCTTAAAGGCAGATGTACGACCATGAAACAGTTCTAAATAACTGCCGTTGACCCGTACAGGACAATTTTTTCCGTATGCTGTATATATAGATGCTTTGAGTTCATCATCCTGAAAATCTGTTAAATAAAGTCTCAAAATACAAAGGGCGATTTGTTCAAACGACATTCCCATAAAATTATCAATAACAGGGAAATAGCAAGGAACATACAAACCTCCGTCTGAAGAAAGGCCGTTCATTATCGCCTCGGAAGCGCTTGTTTTACTTTGACGGATATCTCTTGTACTGATGTATTCCATTTGCATTTATATCAAAGGATTATGCGAGTTTAAAAGAAAATACCTGCACCAAGTCTGTAACCCGCATGCCTCACATTTGGGTTTGCGGGCAAGGCAGATATATCTTCCATGGAGAATCAACCAATGATGTGCTTTGGCTATATGAGACTTGGGGATATGTTTAACCAATTCCTTTTCCGTTGTTAGAGGCGATTTACTGTTTTCCGTCAGCCCGATCCGGTTAGATACCCGAAATACATGCGTATCAACCGCCATTGTTGGTTTTTTGAAGACAACCGAAGCAATTACATTGGCTGTCTTGCGCCCAACACCGGGCAGTTTGAGCAGATCGTCAACTTCAGATGGTACTTCACCATGATAATCGGATAACAGTTTTTGCGCCATTCCAATCAGATGTTTGGCTTTATTGTTTGGATATGAAACTGATTTAATGTATTCATAAACAGCACTCTGCGAAGCTACTGCCAATGTTTCAACCGTCGGGAATGCTTCAAAAAGAGCAGGAGTAATCATATTCACCCGCTTGTCGGTACATTGTGCAGAAAGGATTACGGCAATCAATAATTGAAACGGATCGGAATAATGTAATTCGGTTTCTGCAACCGCCACATTGTCCTGAAACCATTTAAATACACCCTTATACTGTTCTTTTCTTGTCATGGAAGTCAGTCTTGAATAATTGATTAATTGAATAATTGAGTCATAGATTGATTCTATTATTCAATAATTCATAATTGCTAATGCGCCGCTTCAAACTGTTTCAGGAAGCGAACATCATTTTCCGAAAACAAACGCAGGTCTTTGATCCTGTATTTCAGGTTGGTAATGCGTTCGATACCCATTCCGAGCGCATAACCCGTATATATCTTGCTGTCAATACCACAATTTTCAAGTACGTTGGGATCAACCATTCCACAACCGAGAATTTCCACCCAACCCGTATGTTTGCAAAACGGACATCCTTTGCCATTGCAAATGTTACATGATATATCCATTTCACCGGATGGTTCTGTGAAAGGGAAATACGATGGACGAAGCCGAATTTTCGTTTCAGCCCCAAATAATTCTTTGGCAAAGAACAACAAAACCTGTTTTAAATCTGCAAACGATACATCTTTATCGACATATAATGCTTCGATCTGATGAAAGAAACAATGGGCGCGATATGAAATCGCTTCATTCCGATAGACCCGACCCGGACAGATAATGCGGATGGGGGGTTGTTGTTGTTCCATCACACGGGTCTGTACCGATGAAGTATGCGTTCGTAAAACAATATCGGGATGATGTTGAATAAAGAATGTGTCCTGCATATCACGCGCCGGATGATCGTCAGCAAAGTTCAAAGAAGTAAAAACATACCAATCATCCTCAATCTCAGGTCCTTCGGCAATACTGAATCCCAAACGTCCGAAAATATTGCATATCTCTTTTTTGACAATCGAAATGGGATGGCGGGTACCCAAACGAATGGGATAGGCTGTCCGCGTAAGATCAAGGTCGTTCGTTTCAGTTTGTGATTTTTCGAAGTCTTTTTTTAATTCATTGATTTTGCCTTGCGCTTTTTCTTTTAATTCATTCAAAAATTTACCTACTTCACGCTTTTGTTCAGATGATATGGTTCGAAAATCATTCATTAAAGAATTAACCTCGCCTTTTTTACTCAAGTATTTAATTCTCAATGCTTCTAATTCATCCGCATTATTTGCTTTCAAGTCTGCTATTTCCTGAAGCAGCGCTTTAATTTTATCAATCATAATCTAAATTCTTTAATTTAAGCAAGCAAAGGTATAAAAAAATCAGAATTTGTTTAACTTTGTTGCTGAAAAAGTATTTATTGGCGGATGGGAATAATTGTTATTGTATGTTTGATTTTGCTGAACGGACTGCTTTCTATGGCAGAAATAGCTTTGGTATCAGCAAGAAAACCACGATTGGAAATTGAAATAAAAAAAGGGAAAAAATCGGCTCGGAAAGCATTGAAATTGGCTAAAAACCCGGATAGATTTCTTTCGACAATCCAACTGGGAATAACGTTAATCAGTATTTTGACCGGTTTGCTTTCAGGAGAGATTTTTGTTCAAAATTTTGCCAAAATATTGTCCGGGATTGATTGGTTGGAACCTTCAGCCTTTATCGTATCCAAAATACTGATTGTCATCGTAATTACTTACTTATCGTTGGTATTGGGAGAGTTAGTTCCTAAGCGGATTGGCATGGGATTTGCCGAAAGAGTAGCCATGTTGATTGCCGGACTGATGACTTTTTTGTCGGTCATTGCTTATCCATTTGTATGGCTATTGTCAAAAAGTACATCATTCGTATTGTCAATTATCGGATTGGGACGTATTGAAGATAATAAAATAACGGAAGAAGAAATTAAAGCGATTGTGAAAGAAGGATTTGCCGGAGGTACAGTACAAGAAGTGGAACAAGACATAGTGGAACGTGTGTTTACATTGGGCGACCGCGATGTAGGGTCGATTATGACGCACCGGAGCGACTTGATATGGATCGACATCAATGACAATCCGAAGAAAATCAGGGCTAAAATAAAAGATAACATGCACAATACCTATCCTGTGATCGCTGAAAAGTTGGATAATATTATAGGGGTAGTTTATCTCAAAGACTTGTTTGATAAAATCGACCGGCCGGGTTTTTCACTGTCGCAAACTCTTCGTCCTGCTCAATTTGTACCTGAAAATCAGAGTGTTTACAAAGCATTGGAACAATTCAGGAAAGCGCGTGTCAAATACGGCGTCGTAACAGATGAATTTGGTGGAATACAGGGGATTGTTACCTTGAATGACATTTTGGAGGCATTAATTGGCCAGGTACTCGAAGCCGACGAAGAATTGGAAATCAAGGAACGTCCTGATGGCAGTTGGTTGGTCGACGGACAATACTCTTTTTATGATTTCCTTGCCCATTTTGATCTGGAATACCTCTATGCCGAAAACGATTTCAACACGCTTAGTGGCTTGATTTTAGACGTATTGGAACGCGTACCCGAAACCGGCGACACTTTGGTCTGGAATAATTTCCAATTCGAAATCATCGACATGGATAATGTCCGAATTGACAAGGTGTTGGTTAAACAAAAACCAATCTCTGCACAGGATCAACGTGAATTATCCGAGTAAATACAGTCTGATTCAATGTCGAAGTTTCTTTCGCAAGCCTGTTAGATGTTAGATGCCGGCTTTTTGCAATGACATCCCGAATAATAACTTGCTAAAGTCATCAAAACAGATTACTTTTGCGGCATCAAAACAAAACAATCAAACGATATGAAACGAAAATCATTTATGCTGATTAGCGCTATGTTCTTGTTAATGATTAGTATTCCTGTTTTTGGATGGGGCGGTAAGGGACATTACGTGATTGCAGGTATTGCCGAAAAACACTTAACCCGGAAAGCAAAAAAAGTAGTACAGAAGTTGTTGGAAGGAAACACAATGGCCTATTATTCAACATGGATGGATGATATACGAGGGGATTCAACCTTTGCGTATACTTACACGTGGCATTATGCCAATGTAGATGAAGGCAAAACCTATGAAACAATGGAAAAGATACCCGAAGGTGATGTGATTACCGCGACACAATTATCCATTGATATGCTTCAAAACAAAAGCCTTACCGATTCCGTCCGTTCCATGTATTTAAAGTTTCTAATACATCTGATTGGCGACATGCACTGCCCGATGCACGCAGGAAGAGCGACCGACCGGGGAGGTAACGATTTTGTATTGAAATGGCGTACATTAGATACAAACCTTCACAGCGTATGGGACGGATTGGTCATAGATGATGCAAGAATCTGGAACTCATTAGAATGGTCGACATATATTGACAAAACAATGAACCGCAGACAACGAAACGCAATCCAAGCAGGCGAACCATTCGATTGGTTCAACGAAACAGTTGATTATGCAAAAGATATTTACGAAAAAACACCTAAAAACCTATCCAACCCCCGCCCGTATACCCCACATTATTTTCCATTAATCGGAGACCAATTTCTAAAAGCCGGATACCGTTTAGCCGGATTATTAAATATACTTTTTCGATAAAAATTCTTCTCCCCATCTTGCAATATCCAAAAAAACCACTACTTTTGCAGTCCAATAAAACGGCGAGATAGCTCAGCTGGTTAGAGCGCATGATTCATAATCATGAGGTCGGGGGATCATACCCCCCTCTCGCTACTTGAAAATGAGAGGTTTGCAGGCAAATGCAAACCTCTTTTTCTTTTTGTGTACATACTATGTGCATACTGCTCGGTAAAATAACAAAGGAAAAAATCGGAAAAAATCCGTATATTTGCACCAAGAATTTCAGTCAAAAAAATATGTTAGAATCCGCTATCAGAGAAATTCAAAACAGGGTAAATGAATGTATCAACCGTGATTTGACATCTATGAGCGATAGTTTATCGCTTAAATTGCAATATTTGTAACTACACAGCCCCCCTCTCAGAATTTCAGGTTGTCAATGTCAGTCTGATTTTTTAGGAGGAATTTCCTATTTGTTCTTT